>JAZFWG010000319.1:0-4223 GCA_036448135.1 Alphaproteobacteria bacterium | reverse complement strand
CCGGTTTCGCGTCGCGCGTCCCTGAATATACCTGGGAATATGCCCAGCATGTCCTGCGTCCTCGCTCCTAAAACCGGGGCATTCCCGGCAAACCAGCGCCATAACCCTTTATGAGTCCGGACCCTAGTTAAGGGTTGGCCGGTTTCGGATTTTCGAGAAGCCGCGGAAACCGGTTGCCCGGCGCCTCAAGTCAACGATTTGTGACTCCCAATTTAATCGAACATTTACCAAGTCATTCCTATGATAGGCTTGCGTGTCGTTCCGGGCATGGGCGCGCTTAGTCGGTGTGCCTGGCGCAACCCCCGTGGTTCGGCATCGAGCAAGAGATCACCAACGAAGAAGGCTTGGTGCCTACGGTTTGTGCTAATGGCAAAACTAACCAAAGCCGATATCGAGAAATTGCTGGCCGATCCATCGGTCAAACAGCGTGCCGAAACCGCGGCCATGGTGGCTGGCGAATTCAGCGATCAACATTTCGACGCCTCCGAACGCAAGCTCGCGGCTGAAATCTTCCGCATCATGGTTCACGATGCCGGGGTGCGGGTCCGCGAGGCGCTGTCGGCCCACCTCAAGGAATCTCCCGATATCCCCCACGATATCGCCATGAGCCTGGCGAATGACGTTGATAGCGTGGCGTTGCCCATCATCGAATTCTCCGAGGTGTTGACTGATAATGATCTTGTCGAGATCATCAATGCCTCGGGAGAGCTCAAGCAGTCGGCTGTCGCCCGCCGCGAGACGCTTTCGACCGATGTCACCAAAGCCCTGGTGGAAACGGAAAACGAAACCGTCATCGCAACCATGATGGACAACGATGGCGCCGAGATTTCCGAAGACTCCTTCCAAACCGTCCTCGAAAAATTCAGCGATAGCGATGCGATCAAGACTCCGATGGCGCTACGGAGCGTATTGCCGATCGATGTCTCCGAACGTCTCGTCACCCTGGTTTCCGACAATCTTCGCGAACACCTTCTTACCAAAAAGGAATTGGATGAGGAGGCCACGGCCGATCTGATTCTTGGCATTCGGGAACGCGCGACCCTTGGCCTGCTTCTCCCTGGCACCGAAGCCGAGGACATGGAAAAGCTGGTGGGACAACTCGAAGAAAACGACCGCCTGACCCCGTCGATCATTCTCCGCGCGCTCTGTGCCGGCAATCTCACATTTTTCGAGTCCGCCATGGCCCATTGCTCGAATATTCCCATCGCCAATGTCCGCATCCTCGTCCATGACAGCGGCTACCTTGGTCTTGTGGCATTGTTCGACAAGACATCTCTGCCAAAAGAGATGTTGCCGGCGATCCGCGTGGCCATCGATGTTGCCCGCGAGACCGGTTACGACGGTGGGGACCACGACCGCGAACGCTACGTCCGGCGCATGATCGAACGGTTTCTGACCCAGTTCGAGGATATTGGCGCTGAAAACCTCGAATATCTCCTCACCAAGCTTTCTAAATTCAGCCCCGTCAAGACCCTGAAGCCCAATTAACGGGGACCGGGCCGGCCACCTGGGCCGGCACGGGAGACCCGGTTCCGGTCTTGGTTTCCTGCGCCTCCGGGCGGCAAAAATAGTAATAGCTGGAAAGGGTAGCGATGATGAAGCCGACGGCAATGCCGCCCAAGAAATGACGATGGTTCATGGGAGTCCTCTTTCGGAAGTTGGCGATCAAGTCTAGCGCCCCTATCATGCAAGGACGATAGCTATGATCGTCTTTTTGCGGCCGAAGGCAGCGACGGGGTGCCATGAACACGGACGGCAAGGGCAAAACAACGGGTGATGTGGCCGGCGACGGCATTGAAATCACCATTGCCGGCGGACGCTCCGGCTCTGCCCCGGCGGGTGATTTCACCGCCGTGTTCGGCAGTGCCTTCGATGTCGCGGGCGCCCTTGCCGCGGCCTTCGACCATCACCGGGCCGGGCGCCTGGCCGAGGCCGAGGCGATCTATAAGCGCATCTTGGACTGCCAGCCGGATCACGCCGATGCCCTTCATCTCTTGGGCATGATCACCTATCGGCGCGGCGGGCTCGACGCAGCGGTGGACCTGATCGGCCGGGCCATCGCCGCCGATGACGCCGTCGCCAACTTCCACACCAATCTCGGCAATGTGCTCGCCGCCAAGGGCCTCAAACAAGATGCGATCGCGGCCTATCTTCGGGCGCTCGCCCTCGATCCCGGATCCGCCATTGCCCACAACAATCTTGGCAATGCACATTTGGCACTTGGCCGTCTCGATGAGGCGGAGGAAAATTATCGCGCCGCCATTGCCCAGGAGCCGGACTATTGGCCGGCCCATTGCAATCTCGGCAATGCCCTGTTGCGGAAACAGCAACACCAAGCGGCCGCAGAGAGTTACCGGCAAGCGCTCAGGATCAAACCGGATAGTGCCGAGGCCCTCGGCAATCTTGGGGAATTGCGGCATCTCGACGGCGCCCTGGGCGAAGCGGAGGAGCTTTTACAGAGCGCCATCGCAATCGATCCCGGCTTGGTTGCGGCCCACAGCAATCTCGGTGCCTTGTGGATGGATCTCGGACGCTATGATGATGCCTGCGAGCGCCTTGAGCATGTCCAGAGCCTGGACCCGGATTATCTCCCCGCCCGGACCAATCTTGGCCTTCTTGCATTGCTTCGGGGTGAATATGCCACGGCCTGGCCCTTTTACGCGGCGCGCCAGTCGGTGCGTGAGCATGCCGGCGCGTTGTGGCAGGAACCGCTGCCCCGGGATCTGAAGGGCAAGCATGTTCTCATCCTCAAGGATCAAGGCCTGGGCGATGAGATTTTCTTTTTGCGCTTTGCCCCTGTCCTCAAGGCGCGCGGCGCGCGGATCACCTATTGCGCCGGGGCCAAGATCGTGGCCATCCTCAAGCGGCTTCCGTTCCTCGATGAGGTGGTCACGTCGGAAGCCGGATTGGAGGCCCCCGATTATAAGTTGTCCGCCGGTGATCTGCCCCTCGCCTTGGGCATGGCATCGGCCGGCGATCTTCCTCCCGTTTACAGCCTGCCCATGGAAGACGGCCGCGAAGCTGCGATGACGCGCCGCCTCGGGGAGTTGGGACCGCCCCCTTACATCGCGCTGACCTGGCGCGCGGGCACGCCCCATGAACCCGGCAGTATCTTCAAGGAGGCGCCCGCAGCCGTCCTCGCCCGGACATTGGCGGCCGTTTCCGGCACCGTGGTGGCGTTGCAAAGGAACCCGGAGCCGGGCGAAATCGCGGCCGTTACCGCGGCCTTGGGGCGCCCGGTGCATGATCTGACCGATCTCAATGACGATCTCGAGGACATGCTGGCGGCGCTGTCGCTGATCGACGAATATGTGACGGTGAGCAATACCAATGTCCATCTGCGCTGTGGCGTGGGGCGGCCAAGCCGGGTCCTGGTGCCCAATCCGCCGGAATGGCGGTGGATGGCGGCGGGCGATCAATCGCCCTGGTTCCCGGGCTCGCCGGTCTATCGTCAAGGGGTGGATGGGTCCTGGGACGGGGCGTTGGCGCGGCTTGCCCGGGACCTGGGGGGAAAAGGTTAATCGCACGCCCTCGGGGGGTTCGATGCCATGGCGGCCATCATCGAATCGCGATATCATTGCCCCGCAGTCATGAGATTTCGCAACTATCAAGGGTCAAGGACTTAGATATGAGCCACGAGGGGAACACCGAACCGGGCGCCGAGGCCGGGTCATCGAACGAATTCACGGCGGCATATGACCATGCCACGGCGGGCCGTTTGCCCGAGGCCGAGGCGATCTGCCGCAGCCTTCTCGACGCCGATCCCAAGGACGCCGACGCGCTTCAGCTTCTTGGTGGCATCGCCCAGCGTAGCGGCAACGTCGATGACGCCGTCGAGCTTTACCGCCGTGCGATTGTGGCGCGTCCGGGTTTCGCCAAGGCCCACAGCAATCTCGGGGCTTTGCTTCTGGGGCAAGGCAAGACGGAAGAGGCTACCGGCCACTTCGAGAAGGCGATTGCCAGCGACCCCGGTTATGGGCCGGCCCACAACAATCTGGGCAATATCTATGTCCAGACAAATCGCTACGGAGACGCTCAAGCCGCCTTCGAGAAGGCGGTGGCGGCCGAACCCGAAAATGCCGTCGCCCATAACAATCTGGGCACGGTGTTTCTGCACCATGACAAGTTTGATGACGCCATCGGCCATTTCCAGAAGGCCCTCGCCCTCGCCCCCGACCTTGCCATGGCCCATGGCAATCTTGGCGAGGTCTTCAGGGAAAAAG
>JAZFWG010000318.1:0-5911 GCA_036448135.1 Alphaproteobacteria bacterium | reverse complement strand
AGGCATTTGAGGACGGCGATGGTGGAGGTCTTGCCGTCGAGATGGTTCTTGACCGCGTTGCCGACGCCGATGCCGCCGATCAGGAGCGCGGTGAGCCCAACCAGGGTGAGGAACAGGCTCAAGCGGTCGATCTGGCGCCGCAGGCCGGGCGACGGGTTGTCGGTGGTGCGCACGCGCCAGCCGGCGTCGGGCAACCGCGCCGTCAGGCCCTTGACCCAGGTGCCGACGTGCGTTCCCGGCGGCAATTTGATGCGGTAGTGGTAGCGCACCAAGCTTCCCGGCAGCACCAGCCCCGTCGCCGCCAGGGCCTCGGCCGAGACGATGACCCGGGGGCCGAGCTTGAAGGCGCCGCTGGCGCGGTCGGGCTCGGATTCAAGAACGGCGCGGATCTCCAGGGTTGCGCCTCCGATGGCGATGCGCTCGCCGATCCTAAGACCCAGGCGGGACAACAGATTGCGTTCCGCCACCGCGCCGAACACCTTCTCCCGCCCCACCGGTTTCACCGCCAGGGCCAGGGCCGGCGGCATGTCCGGCGCCAGGCCAAGGGACCCCACCAGGGGATGGCGCTCATCGACGGCCTTGAGTTCGACCAGGATGCGGTCGGCTCCTTGCCGCGCCGCCGGCCGCGCCATGGTCCGCATGCGCGCGACGGCCGAAACCACGCCCTGGGTTTTGAGGTAATCCAATTGTTCCCGGCTGGCCTTGCGGTGCATGAGCCTCAAATCGACATCGCCGCCGAGCAGGGTGCGGGCGTCGGCCTCGATGCCTTGGCGCACCGCCGCCGTGATCGAGGTGACGGCGGCGATGGTGGCGACGCCCAATGTCAGACACACCGCCATCACCCGAAAGCCATGCAGACCGGCGGTGGCGCCGCCCGCCAGGTCGCGATATGCCAGGCGCAAGGCGAGGGACCAGGATGATGCCGGGGATGGCTGGCTCATGGTGTTTGGTCCGCAGGGGCTTCACCCTCACCAAGAATGCGGCCATCGGCCAGGTGCAGGGTGCGCGAACACCGATGAGCCACGGCTTGGTCATGGGTGATCAGCATCACGGTGGTGCCATGGCGCGCGGCCAGGGCGAACAGTAAATCCATCACCTCTTTTCCGGTGACGCTGTCGAGATTGCCGGTGGGCTCGTCGGCCAGGATGATTTCGGGCCGTGGCGCGAAGGCCCGGGCCAGGGCGACGCGCTGTTGTTCACCGCCGGACAGTTGCGCCGGGTAATGGCCGGTGCGGTGCGCGAGGGCGACCGCCTCAAGGGCGGCCTCGGCGCGGTCATGGGCATCGGCTGCGCCGGCCAGTTCCAGGGGAACGGTGACGTTTTCCAGCGCCGTCATGGCCGGCACCAGATGGAAGGCTTGGAACACGATGCCGATATTGTCACGGCGGAATAGGGCCAGGGCGTCTTCGTCCATGCGGTCGATTTGGTGGCCATTGATCTGTACAGTGCCGGCGCTGGGCCGTTCCAAGCCGGCGATGACCATGATCAGGGTCGACTTGCCCGCGCCCGAAGGGCCGACCACGGCAAGGGTTTCACCGCGCTCGACTTTAAGATCAACGCCGCGCAGAATCCGGACTTCCCCGGCGGCGCTTTGCAGCTTGAGATGGACGTCTTTGAGACTGATCATGAGAACTCACATTGTAACAGCTTTTCTTGCCGCCGAGCCCATGGCGGGCGTCCGCCGGTTGTTATCCATCGGTTACGGGCTCCGGGTGGGGTCTGTCAATGCCGTTGCCGTACTCGCACTTGTGCTTTGCCTGATGATTGGCGCGATGGGAGGTGTGGACGCGGCGGCCGGGATAGGGGGCAGCAAACGCATTCTCGTGCTCGGCGACAGCCTTGCCTCCGGCTATGGGCTTAGGCCTGACGAGACATTCCCCGCACGGCTCAAGGCCGCCCTCCTTGCCCAGGGCTTTGGCGTCGACATCATCAATGGCGGTGTGTCCGGTGATACCACCCGCGGCGGCCTGGCGCGTCTCGATTGGGCCCTGGCCACCGGTGCCGATGCCGTGATCGTTGAGCTTGGCGCCAATGACGGCCTCCGCGGCACCCCACCTAAGGAAACCTACGCCAATTTGGCCCGGCTGTTGGGTCGGCTCAAGGCGCGGAATATCCCCGTTCTCTTGACCGGCATGATGGCACCGCCCAATCTCGGCCGCGAATATGGCGCCGAGTTCAACGCCGTGTTTCCCCGCCTCGCCGAAAGGTTTCAAGTGCCGTTTTACCGGTTTTTCCTCGAAGGCGTCGCCAGCGATCCCGATCTAAATCAAAAAGACGGCGTCCATCCCAATGCGCGTGGCGTCGAAGTCATCGTCCAAGGTATTCTGCCGCTGGTCATGGACCTGGTAAAACAACTAAAATAATCGCCCGACGCAATATGGAATTTTGAAAGTGAGCATGAAATTCAAGGCTGCCCATGCCAAGGCCGAGGGATGGGCCGGCGTCAGCAAGGCCTGCGTCGATCAGCTTGGCACGCTTGATGGCGATTTCAATCTCGGCTTTCTTTACGTCACCGATGGTTTGGCGCCGGACCTATCCAGCATCCTGACCTTCGTGCGCGAGACCACCCAAATCGAGGACTGGGTCGGCGCCGCCGGCTATGGGGTGTTCGGTGGCGGCCAGGAATATACCGACGTGCCAGCGATGGCGATCCTGGTGGCCGCCATGCCGTCCGAAGATTTCCGGGTGTTCGAGGCCAATGACGGTTTCGACGAATTTCGCGTTGACCACAGCCACTGGATCGAGCGCGCGGCGCCGCCATGCGCCATCGTCCACGGCGATTCCCGCAACGGCGACATCGGCGGGATCATCGCCGGAATGGCCGAAGAGTCCTCGGCGTTCCTCATTGGTGGGCTGGCGTCGATGGAGGCGTCCGAAAGCCTGATCGCCGGCAAGGTCACGGGGGGTGGGCTTTCCGGCGTCATGTTGTCGTCTCGGGTGCCGGTGGCCACCGGCCTCACCCAGGGCTGCGTTCCCATCGGACCCGTGCACTCCATCACCGATGTCCGCAACAATGTCCTCATCAGTTTGGATGAACGCAAGGCCCTCGATGTGTTGGTGGAGGATTTGGGGCCGGGGCGGGATATTCGCACCATCGGCGGGCTTGTCCATGTGGCGCTGCCCATCTCCGGTTCCGATACCGGTGACTATTTGGTCCGCAATCTCACCGGCATCGATGTGGAACGGGGTCTGGTGGCGATCGGCGAAATCCCCCGGCCCGGCGACCAGGTGATGTTCTGCGCCCGTGACCGCGAAAGCGCGCGGAAAGATATGGGGCGCATGTTGAAGGATCTCCATGCGCGCGCCGGCGCCACACCCAAGGGCGGGATTTATTTCTCCTGCGTGGCGCGTGGGCCCCACCTGTTCGGCATCGATGGGGTGGAGTTGGGGATGATCCGCGATGCCCTGGGCGATTTCCCCCTGGTCGGGGTCTTCGCCAATGGCGAGATCAGCCATGACCGGCTTTACAGTTACACCGGCGTGCTGGCCCTGTTTCTCTGAGCCCCCGCCGCAGCGATAAAGCGCCTGCGACCATGATCCGCCTGTTTGTTGCCATAGAGCTTCCCGAAGCGGTGAAGGCCGAATTGGCCAGGCTTTGCGGCGGGGTGCCCGGCGCCAAATGGGTGAAGCCTGAAAACCTGCATTTGACCATGCGGTTCATCGGCGAGGTCAACGAAGACGCCGCCAACGATATCGCGGCGGTCTTGGATCAGATCCGCGCTCCTTCATTCAATCTTGTCTTGTCCGGCGTCGGTCAATTTTCTTCGCACCGCACGCCCAGGGTGTTGTGGGTGGGGGTCGAAAAGAATGAAAGCCTGGTATATCTCACCGGCAAGGTGGAAAGCGCCCTGGTGCGCGCCGGGGTCAGCCCGGACCGGCGGCGGTTTTCGCCCCATATCACCCTGGCCCGGCTGAGGACGGCCTCGAAGCCCCGGATCAACAGCTTTGTGTCCACCAACGCCATGTTCACGGCCGGGCCGATCGATGTGGACAGTTTCATCCTGTTTTCGAGTTTTCTCGGCCGCAACGGCGCCCTTCACCGCCCCGAGGCGGTCTACCCCCTGGACGCGGCCATATAGTGCTCTAGCTGCACCGTTTCGGCTCCCGCGCGGTGCCATGATCGTGACCACCAAGAGGGTCTTGGGCGGCCAAGCTCTCGATCCTGGCCTGGCCCTGGGCCATGCAAAGATCATGGCGGAGGCGGTGGATGCGCACGGCATTGTCAACGGCCAAGACGATCATTCGCGGGCTCGCCGTATCCTTGACCAGATAATCCTCGGCGCCCGCCTCGAAGGCCATGGCGGCCGTCATGCAACTCAATCACTACCCATCAATTGCGAATGGCGCGGGAACAATGGCTAGAGTTGATCGTCGATGATGGTGGCTAGCAAGCCGCGCGCGCCCGCTTCGACGATATCGAATACCTCCTCGAACCCGTCCCGGGCGCCGTAATAGGGATCCGGCACCTCATCGATGCCAAGTTTTGGCGCGTAATCGACCAACAGGCCAAGCCGGTTTTCGCCGCCCTTTGGCGCCAGTGACGCCATGTGGTCGATATTTGCGCGGTCCATGGCGAGCAATAGATCGAACTTGGTGAAGTCGGCTCGGTGGATCTTGCGTGCGCGCATGCCCGACAGATCGATGCCGCGCGCCGCCGCCACCTCCTGGGCCCGCGGGTCCGGGGCCTTGCCGATATTGTAGCCATGGGTGCCCGCCGAATCCGCCGCGATGCGCTCATCGAGCCCTTGGGCCTCGACCAGGGAGGTGAACACGCCCTCGGCGGTGGGCGAACGACAGATGTTGCCCAGGCAGACGAACAGGACCCGGATCACCGTTTCTCTCCGGCCCAGGGTCCAATGACGGCGCCGATGAGATAACCGGCGACGCAGACCAGGAGCCCATAGACATTGACCCCCAGATCATCGGCGTATTTGCCGGCGCCGATATCGATCCAGGCCGGGAACAGCTGGACGCCAAGGGCGCTTTCGATGGTCACCGCAATGCCGAAGACAAGGCCGGGCCAGAACGCCAGATGGAAGCTCAGCCGTCCCGCCGTCGGGATGAAGGACAACAGGAAGATCGGCGCCAGTCCCATGACCATGGTGCCGCTGATGGTTGTGGCGGCGATGATCGCCGGGCCCACGGCATCGCCGAAATAGATGCTGAGGAGCGGAATATTTCCGAACACCGCGATCGCCACCATCACACTGCGACCGAACAGGGCCTGTTGGCGGTCCGGCGCGCCGAAGCGGTTGGACCAGTCGCGCCCGGCGAGCTTGGCGGCGGAGGCGAAGGTCGAATCCAGGGTCGAGCCGGCGCTGGTCAACATGATGGCGTTGAACACCAGAAGCATGGGCAGACCGAAACTGGCCGGGACCGTGACCACGGCGGTGCCCTTGAGCCCCAGGCTCAACCCATAGAGGCCGACCGTCGAGAACAGAAGGATGAACAGCCCGGCGATGAGCCCGGCGAACAGGAACCCCTTGACCATGGTCTTGGGCGGGGTGATGAAGCCGCGGTCGGTCAACACCGGGTCGTGGAACGGGTAGCTCAGGACCTGAACCAGGGCGAGGCCGCAAAAGGTGATGCCGGCGAAATTGCGCGCCGGGCTGACCTCGGGCAGGCCGCGCATGGCGAGCTCGGGCCAGATCACGACCAGGATGACGACCAACAACACCGCCGCCAGGATCATCTGGGCGCCGTCGGTCAGAAGGCTCGAACGCAAACCGCCGCGCCACGAATAATACGTGGTGAAGGCGGTGACGAAGAGCACCCCGACCCAATATTCACCCGAACCCTCGGCGCCGACATAAAGCGACGCCACCTTGGTGTTCGACCACACCTCGTTGAACAGGCGGATGGCGATGGCGATGAGGAACAGCTTGGCGCAAAGGGCGCCGTACTTGCTTAC
>JAZFWG010000317.1:0-4091 GCA_036448135.1 Alphaproteobacteria bacterium | reverse complement strand
CTTCCGGATGGGAGACTTGGCGCCGGCATCTTCAGTGCCAGTTTGCTGCTCGAGAGCTGGAATTTTCAATGTCAAAACCATAGCAAAAGCTCACATTGACAGTTTTCAAGGGCTACTATAAACAAATAAAAGTAAAAAATCAATGATAATACGATTATACTTTGGGTTTTATTTGATTAAAACTTATTTATTACTTTAATAAAATTTATATAAAATTGTATTCATTGTATTTTGCATGGCTATATTTTAGCGGAACCGGCAGGAATGGCCTTGATTCCGTGCCGCCGGGCGGCGAAACAGGGGCGAACATCGATCAGGGAGGGAGCTTATGAGCCGGATCGAACGGGTCGGCATCATCGGCCTCGGCAAGATGGGCCGGCCCAAGGCCAAAAACCTGGTTGCCGGCGGTTTTTGGCTCACCGGCTATGGCATCAATGGCCGGGCGGAGAAGGACATGACCATCGTCCTTCGCGAAGCCGATAGCGCGCGTATCAGCCTGGCGATTTCGGGTACATCAAGGAGGTGATCAAGGGCATCAAGATCGCCCGCGGCCAATCCATGCCCCGCGCCGCGGGGTAAGTTGTTCCCGCACCTAGTGCCCAGCTAATACCCGGCTTCGCGGTCGACCAGATTGACCAGGGGCTCGCCGGCGCGGGCGCGGCGCATGTTCTCGACCAGGACATCGACGCCAAAGGCGGCGCGGCCCTGGGAGGACGTGTGCGGCGTGATGGTGATCCTGGGATGGTCCCAGAACGGATGATCCGGGGCCAGGGGCTCGGTGCGGAAGACATCGAGGGTGGCGCCCGCGATATGTCCGCTATCGAGGGCAGCAATCAGATCCTCGTCGACCAAGTGGGCGCCGCGGGCGCAATTGATGACGAAGGCGCCCTTTGGCAGGGCGGCGAGGGTGTTGGCATTGATGACGTCTTCGGTCTCGGCCGTCAGCGGCAACATGCACACCAAGATGCCGGTGCGGCCGAGGAAGGGCCCCAAGCCATCGGCGCCGTGGAAATTGGTGACGCCGTCTATGGTTTTGGGCCGCCGCGTCCAGCCCGCCACATCGAAACCGGATTGGACAAGCCTTGCCGCCGCCACCGAACCCAGGGCGCCGAGCCCCATGATGCCGACGCGGCGCTCATCGGCCGGCACCAGCGGATAGCGCTTCCATTCATGGCGGCTTTGCTGTTCGCCATATACCTGCAGGTGGCGGTGGTAACGCAGCACGTGCAAAAGCACGGTCTGGGCCATGGTGTCGGACCGTTCCGAATTGACGCCGTGGATGATGGGAACGTCATGGGAAAGATCGGGGTCGGCAAGAAGTTCATCGACCCCTGCCGCGGTCGAGGCCACGAAGCGAAGATTGGGAAATCGGGCGAGCTCGCCATGGGGAATGTGCGAGACCAGGGCGAACTCGATGTCTTCCAGGTTGCCGCAATCGGGCCACACCCGGATTTCGAGATCGGATATCTTCCCGTTGATGGCCTTGATCCAGTTCTCGGCCGGATCCCGGCCCGGTTTGATTATTAACGCCATGGCTCGTCAACTGCCTCCCACTGGGTTCTCAATCACGGTCGCGCCGCTTGCGCCGCTTCATCAGCAGCCGGACCGCCACCGGCACCAGAGTCAGGGCGCCGAGGGCGATGATACTGTAGGCAATTCGCTCACCCTCGCCCGAGGCAATCACGTAGCCGAAATGGGCGAGCATGAAACTGGCGGGAATGATGCCGACCAAAGTGGCGATCGCGAAACGTAACCATGTCAAAGGCGTCAAGCCCGCCGCGTAACTCACAAGGTCGAAGGAGATGAAGGGGAGCAGGCGGCTTGCGAAAACAATCGCCATCAGATTGTTCTGGGAGCCCAGCAGGCCCATCGACAAATTCTCGCCGAACCATCGGTGCAGCACATCACCCCCGGCAATGCGCGCAATGGCGAAGGCGACGAGCGCCCCCAACTCGGCGCCGAGCAGGACGTAGAGGCTGCCCCAGATGGGGCCGTAGGCGGCGCCGGCGGCGAGCGCGATGGGGGCGCTGGGGATCGGGCTGATCACGATGGCTATGGTCATCAACGCCACCACCGCCACCGGCCCCATGGCTCCGAACCCGGCGATGCTCGCCTCGATGGCGGCACGGTCCATGAGAAATGCCAGGACGCCGGTCTCGGACAGCACGAAATAGACCGCGGCCAAGGCAACCACGATCAAGCAGCCGATGACAATGTGGGCGCCGGTTCCATGCCGCCACCAGGGCCGCGGCGGTTGGGTCAGGGGGGCGGCTGGCGGGGTGGTTTCTGTCCCGGGTTCGGTCATGGGTGAACTGCCGGCGCCTTGGCGGCTCAGCGCTTATAGAGTTTATCGGGATCGGCCTCGATCTCGGCGATGGTCTCGAGCCTGCCATTGCGCGGCGCCCGGAAGAAACAGTTGTGGCGGCCGGTGTGGCACGCCACGCCGGTCTGTTCGACCAGCACCAGCACGGTGTCACCGTCGCAATCGACGCGGAAGTCCACCAGCTTCTGGGTCTGGCCCGAGGTCTCTCCCTTGCGCCACAGCCGTTGGCGCGAACGGGAATAATAATGAACCTGGCCGGTCTTGAGGGTCCGGGTGACCGCGTCGCGGTTCATCCACGCCATCATCAGCACCTCGCCGCTTTCGGCCTCCTGGGCGATCGCCGGCACCAGCCCGTCTGGGTCGAACGCGATCTCGCGCAGAACCTCGTCGATGGCGGCGGCGGCGTTGGTGATGTCCTCGGTCATGATCTCAGCCCAGCGTCATTCGGGTCGCCCTTGATCGGATTTTACCACTGTCCTGTCAACCGCGAAGGGGTTAGGGCCCAGTCCTTATGGTTGAGCCAGGCAACGGACCATGGCCCGGGCGTTGGCGCGCATCATGGTGACGTAATGATCCGGTCCCGGGGCGACGCGGACGCCAAGGGGGTCGAGCTTAACGCGTGAGAGCACGCCTTCAGGGTCAAAGGCCGCGATCAAGGGGGCGGGGGCTCCGGCCTCGACGAAGATACAGCGCACCCGGTGCCGGCGGACCAAAGCTCTAAGCTGTTGCAGCCGCCGCGGTCCCGGCCGGCTTTCCTGGGACGGAGTCACGGCACCGATGGCGGCCAAGGCGAAGCGGCGTTCGAAATATTGAAATGCATCGTGATAGACCAGGTAGGGCACGTCCTTGACCGGGCCGACCAGGGCGGTGAGTTCCCCGGCCAAGGTTTCGATACGGCGGCGCAAGTCCTTGGCGTTGGCGCGGTAGCGGGCCCCATTGGCGGGGTCGGTCCGCGCCAGGGCCCGGGCGATGCCATCGACCATCACCATGGCGTTCCAGGGATCGAGCCAGATATGGGGATCGGTAACTTTGCTTTCGCCCGTGCCCGGCGGGTGGCCCGTGCCCCGGCCCTTGAACTCCGCCGCCCGGCGTGCCGGCAAAATCCCGAGACCAAGCACTTCGGATAAGGCGACAATGCGGGCCTTGGCGCCGAGCGAGCGGATCGGCTTTTCCAGATAGCTTTCAAGCCACGGCCCGACCCAGAAGATCACATCGGCCCGGGCCAGGGCGCGGGTCTCCGAGGGGCGAAGGGCGTGGTGATGGGGGGACGCGCCGCCCTTGATCAGGAGCCGGGGTACGCCCAAGCCGGCCATCACCCCGGCGACCAGCCCATGGACGGGAAGGATGGTGGCCACCACCTTGGGCGGGGATGCGGCATTTGCGGCATATGCAATATGCGCCGTCCCACCGAATGCTAGCACCGCAGCCACCACAATCGATGACAGGGAACCCCATCGCATTCGCGCCCGCGGCCGGCGGCGGCTTCGTTGAGCCTTGATTCCGTATTGACCCGGCAGTTTCGACTCCCTCCAAGGAATTGGTGTATTTAACACAATAGCTGACTTGAACCCGCTAGCACCAAGGAGATTCAAAGAACCATGACGTCTGAGGCCGTTCCGTCTTCGGAACCCCCTGTGCTGGCCGAAGCCAGCGGCATCGATGTGTCCTTCGCCACCACCCAGGTGCTGAGCAATGTCGCCATCCGCGTGCGCCAAGGCGAGATCGTTACCTTGAGCGGGCCCAACGGATCGGGCAAGACCACCCTTAT
>JAZFWG010000316.1:0-4523 GCA_036448135.1 Alphaproteobacteria bacterium | reverse complement strand
ATCATTCCCGGACCAGCCCCGGTCAAGGTTGCGGCGGCTCACCGAAGCTGGGCCCCTTTGCCAGCAACCGGTCCAAGGCCATCGCATCCAGCGCCAAGGCCTCGCGTCGCATATAGGCCACCATCGCCGTAAGGCAATCCCTCTTATAATTACTATTACCATAAAGATTCCGTTTGAGGGCCCCCGAAAGGACATCGTCATCCCCTTCAAGGCCGGCCTCATAGGCGGAAATGCGGCCATAGAAAGACTGTGCCAAGGCCTTGACCCGTCGCCCGACGCCGAGATCGCCGGTGCCCATCTCACGCAGATTCCGGTCCATATCCGTGAACATGGCGTCGAACACCCCTTGGGCCAGGGCAGTCCCCGATCCGCGATCCCGTTTCAACCTGTGTAGAACCAGGAACGCATGCAGCGCGATCATCTCGAACCGCCCCGGCGCCGTATCCGGCACCCCGCAATTTGTGAAGAACTCGGGCCGCCGTGCCTGGCGAACCACATCACCATAGAGCCTGCCGGCAACAACCTTCTCGGCCCGGCGCCGCGTTAGCTTCGCCACGACCGTTCTGGTCCAGGTGGCAATGGTTGACAGGATCGGCTCCATGGTGCGATTTTTACAATCTTGAATTGGCAACCGGGAGGAGTCCGCCGCCAGCAGCGCTGGGGACGGACGGGTTCGTGACATGATGTTCACCCAATGGATCGACCGTGATCATAGCATGTTGGGCCGTCAATCCGTCATCGGGAGACGCGGTTGCCGGGCCGGCATCCTGGTGCTGGTGGCCCTGGGGATGTTCATGGGATGTTCCACGGAGATCACGACCCGCGGAAATGCCCCCAATCCCAAGAAGCTGAGCCAAATCAAAGTCGGCGAGCACAACCGGAGCCAGGTGGCGCGGCTCCTTGGCACCCCATCCAACGCCGCCATTTTCAACGACCGCATCTGGTATTACGTCAGCCGCAAAACCAGAAGCGTCGCCTTCTATAAGCCCGAGGTGCTGGAAAGCCAGGTCATTGCCATCCACTTCGATACATCCGGCAAGGTCAAGGAAATCCGGCGCTACACCCAGAAGGACGGGCGTGACATCACACCGGTGGCGCGGGCCACGCCGACGCCGGGCCGCGAGATGGGCCTGATGGAGCAACTGCTCGGCAATATCGGCCGTTTCGAGGTCGAAGATCAAAGGACGACGAATCGGCCCCCTTGATATTTACCGGCGAAACCCGCCCCGTCTAGGATGGCCTAGGACTTGGCCACCAGCGCCAACATCAGAATCGCCACGATATTGATGATCTTGATCATCGGGTTGATGGCCGGCCCCGCCGTGTCCTTGTAGGGATCGCCCACGGTGTCTCCGGTCACCGCGGCCATGTGGGCGTCGGAGCCCTTGCCGCCGTGATGGCCGTCCTCGATATATTTCTTGGCATTGTCCCAGGCGCCGCCGCCCGAGGTCATGGAAATGGCGAGGAACAGGCCGGTGACGATGGACCCCACCAGCATGGCGCCAACCGCGGTAAAGGCCGCGGCGGTGCCTGCGATCAGGCGCATCACGGTGAAAAGCACGATGGGGGCGAGAATCGGCAGCAGGGCCGGCAGGATCATTTCCCGGATCGCAGATTTGGTCAGCAGATCGACGGCGCGGCTATAATCGGGCTTGCCGGTGCCTTCCATGATGCCGGGAATTTCCTTGAACTGCCGGCGCACCTCGACCACCACCGCGGCGGCGGCACGGCCGACCGCCTGCATGCCGAGGGACGCGAACAGGTACGGCAACAGGCCACCGAAGATCAGTCCGACCACCACGAATGGGTCCTGAAGCCGGAATTCGACGGTGAGGTCGGGAAAGTAGTAGTGCAAATCCTCGGTGTAGACGGCGAACAGCACCAGGGCTGCAAGCCCGGCGGAACCGATGGCATAGCCCTTGGTCACCGCCTTGGTGGTGTTGCCCACCGCATCGAGGATATCGGTGGTCTTGCGCACCTCCTCCGGCATGTCCGCCATCTCGGCGATGCCGCCGGCATTGTCGGTCACCGGCCCGAAGGCATCGAGCGCCACCACCATGCCCGCCAGCGCCAGCATCGCCGTCACCGCCACGGCAATGCCGAACAGGCCGGCGTTGAGATAGGCGAGCACGATGCCGGCACAGATCACCAGGGCGGGCAGCGCCGTCGCCTCCATGGAGACGGCAAGACCTTGGATGACGTTGGTGCCGTGGCCGGTGGTCGAGGCCTGGGCCACCCGCTGCACCGGGCCATGGTCGGTGCCGGTGTAGTATTCGGTGATCCACACGATCAGCCCGGTAACGCCAAGGCCGACCAGGGCGGAATAAAACAGATGGCGGCCCAGGAAGACGGTGCCGTCGATCTTAAATTCGCTGGCGAAGCCGAGCCACAGCTCGGTCATGAGGCCGATCCCCACCGCCGAGAACAGGCTGGTGGCGATCAATCCCTTGTAAAGCGCGCCCATGACGCTGTTGGACGCGCCCAGGCGGACGAAATAGGTGCCGCCCACCGAGCCGATGATGCACACCGCGCCGATCAGCAATGGATATAGCATCATGGTTTCCTGGGTGGTCCCGGTGAAGAAGATCGCCGCCAGCAGCATGGTGGCGACGATGGTCACCGCGTAGGTCTCGAACAGATCGGCGGCCATGCCGGCGCAATCGCCGACATTGTCGCCAACATTGTCGGCGATGACCGCGGCATTGCGCGGATCGTCCTCGGGGATGCCGGCCTCGATCTTGCCCACCAAATCGGCGCCGACATCGGCGCCTTTGGTGAAAATGCCGCCGCCAAGACGGGCGAAGATCGAAATCAGCGAGGCGCCGAAACTCAGCGCCACCAAGGCTTCGAGAATCCCGCGCACTTCCAGGCCGACCATTTGCGACAAGATGATGTAGTAGCCTCCGACCCCCAACAGCCCGAGGCCAACCACTAGCAAGCCGGTGATCGCCCCGGAGTTGAATGCAATCTTGAGCGCCGGCGCCAGCCCGCTCCGGGCCGCCTCGGCGGTGCGCACATTGGCGCGGACCGAGATGTACATGCCGATATATCCGGCCGCCCCCGACAACACCGCGCCGATGGCATAGCCGATGGCCACATACAGGCCCAAGCGCCACCACAACAGCACGCCGATGATGAGCCCGACAACGGCAATGGTGGTGTATTGGCGGTTGAGATAGGCCCGGGCGCCTTCCTGGATGGCGGCGGCGATCTCGCGCATCTTGTCGTTTCCCGCTGGCGCCCTGAGGACAGAACGGCTAGCAAACGCCCCGTAAACAATGGCCAGAAGCCCGCACGCAATCACCAAACCATAAGCGCTCGTCATTGATCTAAGTCCCCTTGATGAAAAGGCTGAGCAGAATCGAAAGAAACGTCAAACCCGGCCGCGAAGGCGCGCCGAAAATCGCGCGGACCATGCCAGAACTGGTTCAAGAACGCAACAAATGCGTCCATCCCGGCGGCGCTATCGGTGCCGGCCAGCGCGGCAAATCACCGAAACGTTCAGCCGCCCTGAAGCCCCTTCCAGGTGACCACGAACATGGAGATGCCGATCACCGCGAACAGCACGCCGATGGCGCGCTCCATATCGCGCTGCTTGACCTTGCCCTGCAGGCGCGGGCCGATCTGGCCGCCGATGATGACGCCGGGAATGGTGTAAGCGACCAGGTTCCAGGGCACGGCGTCGACGCCCCCTTCGGCGACAATCGCCGATATCTGGGTGAAGGACGCCGCCGCCACGGTGATGATGACGATGAGGACCGAGGTCGCGGCGGCGACCGGGATCGGCACCCGGTTGCGCTTGGACAGTTGCGGCATCACCACTTCGCCGATCCCCACCGAAAGCATGCCGGTGAGAAAGGCGCCGAGGCCGGTCGCGGCCGCGCCCTTGCCCTGGCGCGGGGCCCTGAACCTGTAGACCGTGCCATCCCGGCCGGTGATGGTCCGAATCGGGCGCTGATCTCCCGCCGCCCCCGGCGCGGCCTCGAGACCGGCGATGGGATCATCGACCGGATGATGGTGGCGGATCATGATATAGGCCAGGATGATCATGAGAACCGCATAGGCGCCCTTGAGTAAATTGGGATCGGCATATTGCGCCAGCAAGGCGCCGGTGATGGCGATGGGAACCCCGACCACGATGAAGGGAACGGCGCTGGCGAAATCGACCAGCCGCTTGCGGAAATATCCGACGAATCCAGACGAGAAGCCGAAGGTTTCCGTCAACAGGGCGACTCCGATGGCGGCGACCGGGCTGGCCAAAGGGTATTCCGGCCCGAGCAAGGGGAATATCACCAGGAAAATCGGCGTGAACAGCGCCGCGCCGCCGATGCCGCTTAGCATGGCTGTGGTGGCCACCAGCATCGAAACCGGCAGCATGAACCAGTAGAGGATCCAATCCATCAGGCGTTCTAATGTCGGGGGGTTGTCGGAGCTGTGAACTGATCTCGCGGTTTATCCTGGGCGCAAGCTATACCAGCACGGGACGGGATTCAAACCCCAAAGCCCGGGGCGGGGCGGCTGAG
>JAZFWG010000315.1:0-4761 GCA_036448135.1 Alphaproteobacteria bacterium | reverse complement strand
CCAGGAGGGACGGCGCATGATCTTCACCGGACTGACCGAGACCTTCTTCACCTATATCAAGGTGGCGTTCTTCGCCGGCGCCTTCCTCACGTTTCCTTTCGTCGCCAGCCAGATGTGGATGTTCGTGGCGCCGGGGCTTTACCGCACCGAAAAACGCGCCTTTATGCCGTTCCTGGTGGTGACGCCGATCCTGTTCTTCCTGGGCGGCGCCCTGGTCTATTACTTGATCTTTCCCATGGCGTGGCGGTTCTTTCTCAGTTTCGAGACCGTGGCCGCCCCTGGAGTCCTGCCCATCGAGCTCGAGGCCCGGGTCGGCGAATATCTGTCCTTGGTGATGAAACTGATCTTCGCCTTCGGCATTTGCTTCCAGCTTCCCGTCCTCTTGACCCTGATGGCGCGGGTCGGCATGGTCACTGCCGCGGCCTTGTCCAGCCGGCGCAAATACGCCTTGATCATCGTCTTCATCGTTGCCGCGGTCCTGACGCCGCCGGATGTCATCTCCCAGGTCGGCCTCGCCATTCCGATCCTTGTGCTTTACGAGATTTCAATCGTTTCCGTGCGGATCGTTGAAAAGCGCCGCGCCGCTGCCGAGGATGACGATTAACCCATGCCAACGCCTAAGAATGTGCCATGTTCGACATAAGGTGGATCCGGGAAAACCCCGAGGCCTTCGATAACGGCCTGGCGCGGCGCGGCTTTGAGGCGCGCTCGGCGGAAATCTTGGCGCTGGATGGCAAACGCCGCGAGGCATTGACCGCGGCCCAGGACTTCCAGACCCGGCGCAACCAGCTGTCGAAGGAGATCGGCCAAAGGAAGGCCAAGGGCACCGATGCCGCCGAATTGATGGCCCAGGTCGCCGGGGACAAGGATGCCCAGGGCCGATGCGAGCACGAAGGCGCGGCGCTCAGCCAAGACCTCAATGCCATGCTCGCCGAGATCCCCAATCTTCCCGCCGATGACGTCCCCGACGGCGCCGATGAAAGCGCCAATGTCGAGTTGCGCCGCCTCGGCGATATTCCAAAATTCGGCTTCGAGGCCAAGGAGCATGCCGCCATCGGCGAGGGCCTCGGCATGATGGATTTCGAGCTTGCCGCCAAGCTTTCGGGATCGCGCTTCGTGGTGTTGACCGGGGCGCTGGCGCGGCTAGAACGCGCCCTCGGCGCCTTCATGCTCGATCTTCAGACCGGGGAGTTTGGCTATCGCGAGGCCAGCGTGCCCCAGTTGGTGCGCGACAATGCGCTTTATGGCACCGGCCAATTGCCCAAGTTCGCAGAGGATTTGTTCCGCACCACGGGCGACCATTGGCTGATCCCCACCGCCGAGGTGCCCCTGACCAATCTCGTCGCCGGCAAGATCCTCGACGAGGCCGCGTTGCCTCTGCGCTACGCTGCGCTCACCGCGTGTTTCCGGTCCGAGGCCGGGGCCGCCGGCAAGGACACCCACGGCATGATCCGCCAGCATCAGTTCGACAAGGTGGAGCTGGTTTCCATTACCCATCCGGACCATTCCGATAACGAACTAAAACGCAAGACCGGGGCGGCGGAAGAGGTCCTGCGGCGGATGGAAATCCCCTACCGGGTGGTGGTGCTGGCGACCGGCGATATGGGCTTTGCCGCCCGCAAGACCCATGACATCGAGGTGTGGCTGCCAGGCCAGGGCCTCTACCGCGAGATTTCCAGTTGCTCCAACTGCGGGGATTTCCAGGCCCGGCGCATGAACGCCCGGTTCCGGCCCAAGGGTGACAAGGGAACCCGCTTCGTCCATACCCTTAACGGCTCGGGGCTGGCGGTGGGGCGCGCCTTGATCGCGGTGCTGGAAAATTTCCAGAATGAGGACGGCTCGGTGCGGATCCCCGAGGCGCTCAGGCCCTATATGGATGGGGTGGAATTGATAACCAGGGATACTGGATAAATGGCCCGCAATCCCAATGGCGGTAACAAGCGGGGCGCCAACAAAGTGCCCCCCGAGCCCCGTGTCATCCGTTTGATCATGGAGCTGCGCCGGTTGGGCGTCCATGATCAACGGGTCCTCGGCGCCATCGAGAAGGTCCCGCGCGAGAACTATGTGGCGCCCCAGTTCCAGGACCGCGCCTATGACAACATCCCGCTGCCCATCGGCATGGGTCAGACCATCAGCCAGCCCCTTATCGTCGCGTTGATGACCCAGGAGCTGGAAATCGGCGACCGCATGCGGGTGCTCGAGATCGGCACCGGATCGGGCTATCAGGCGGCAGTGCTGTCCCATCTGTGCCGGCGGGTCTACTCCATCGAACGCCACGCTCAGCTGTTGCAAGAGGCCGAGCGGTGTTTCAAGGAGATGGATATCCACAACATCACCTCCATGGCCGGCGATGGTAGCAAGGGCTGGCCACAGCAGGCGCCGTTCGACCGCATTATCGTCACCGCGGCGTCAACCAAGGTGCCCGACGCCCTCGCCGAGCAGTTGGTGGAGGGCGGCATCATGGTCGTGCCGGTGGGCCGCAAAGGCTTCGATCAGGAGCTCGTCCGCGTCACCCGGAGTGCCGATGGCATCGAGACCAAGACCCTTTATCCGGTCCGCTTCGTCCCCCTGATCGCCGGATAGACACTGACCCCCCAACCCGTAAAGGCCTGAAAAAGGTCATTGATAGGAACCGGGCTCATGGCTAGATATGTCGCAATGGCCATCCGGACCGCCCTGAGTACACCGCCTCGCGCCCTGGTTTGTGGCGCCGCCGCCATGGCGCTCCTCATCACTGGGGCCTGTACCCGGTATGAGGCGCCGGCGCCGGTGATCGACAGGAGCGGCGGCGCTTTCGTCCCCACTATGGAGCCATCGCTTCTGGTCACCGGCGCCGGAGCCTGGATCACTGTCGGCCAGCGCGAAACCCTTTACCAGGTGAGCCGCCGCTACCGGGTGCCGCTCAGGGATTTGATTCAGGCCAACCGGCTGACGCCGCCATATCGGCTGGCGCCGGGCCGCCGCCTCAAACTGCCGCCACCGCGGATCCACGTGGTGCGCCGGGGCGAGACCGTCTATCGCATCGCGCGCAAATATTCCATCAGCATCGCCAAGCTGGTGCGGGCCAACGGCATCCAACCTCCCGGATACAGGATCGCCGTGGGCCGACGTTTGCGGTTGCCGGCTGCCGGCACGGACCCGGCCCGGTCAATGATACGCCCGACCGCACGCCCCTTCGCACGTCGTGGCGCCCGTCCAGCCCCGGGACATCTCACCTTGACGCCGCCGGCCAAACCCCACGGCGGGATCGCCAAGCCCCGCAGGGAAATCGGAAGCGTCTGGCCGGTGGAACGCAGACCCCGGCCCAGCGCCGCCGCCTCAGGCGCCATGCCCGCGCCGCCGCCCCGGGCCGGCAGCTTCCGGTGGCCGGTGCGGGGCAAGGTGGTGGCCGGGTTCGGCCCCACCAAGGGCGGCTCATTCAATGACGGCATCAACATCAAGGCCCCCCGGGGCGCCCGGGTCCGGGCCGCCGAAAACGGCGTCGTCGCCTATGTCGGCAACGAGCTTCCCGGTTACGGCAATCTGCTGCTGATCCGCCACCGCGGCGGCTGGATGACCGCCTATGCCCACAACGACACCATCCTGGTGCGCCGGGGCCAGACCGTCAGGAAAGGCCAATCCGTCGCCCGGGTCGGCAGCACCGGAAATGTTCACCATCCCCAGCTCCATTTCGAACTCCGCCGGGGCGAACGTCCGGTCAACCCCCGCAAGCATCTCAAAGGGCGGGGAAGAAGTTAGGAGATGTCCAGCCTTTGGCCGAGGCGGCCGGCCAGGTCCTGGATGTACTGCCAGGCGACACGGCCGGACTGGGCGCCCCGGGTCATCGACCACTCCTTGGCCTCGGCGCGCAGTTGGGTTTGCTCCACCTTGAGGCCGAAATATTCGGCATAGGTTTCGACGATGGTGAAATAGGTCTCCTGGCTGCAATGGTGGAAGCCGAGCCACAGCCCGAAACGGTCCGACAGCGACACCTTTTCGTCCACCGCCTCGGTGGGGCTGATGGCGGTGGCGCGTTCGTTCTCGATCAACTCCCGGGGCATCAGGTGGCGGCGGTTCGAGGTGGCGTAGAAGATCATGTTGTCGGGCCGGCCCTCGATGCCGCCCTCGAGCAGGGCCTTGAGGGACTTGTACGAGGTGTCCTCGCCGTCGAAGGAGAGATCGTCGCAGAACAATATGCAACGGCGCCGGGTCCGCCGCAGCCGGGCCATCAAGTGAGGCAGGGTGGCGACATCCTCGCGGTGGATTTCCACCAGGGCCAGATCTTCACCGGCCTCAAAGTTGATGCGGGCGTGGACCGCCTTGATCAGCGAGCTTTTGCCCATGCCGCGGGCGCCCCACAACAGCGCGTTGTTGGCGGGAAGGCCCTGGGCGAAGCGCCTTGTGTTGTCCATCAGCGTGTCGCGCTGGCGGTCGATGCCGCACAGAAGGTCGAGATCGAGGCGGTTGACCATGGCCACCGGGGCGAGCCTCTTCAAGTCGCTGTGCCAGATAAAGGCGTCGGCGGCGCCGCGGTCGAGACCATCCGACCCCATGGCCGACCCCATGGCCGACCCCTGTGGCGCCAGGGCCATGAGGGCGGCTTTGATGCGAAAAAGCAGGGTTTGGGGCATGATTTCGGCCATGGATCAGGGTGGTTTCGCTCGGCGCCATTTGCCGCCGCGGGACCCTATCATACCACTCCGGGCGGTCAAACCTCGTGGTGGGGGCGTGATTTCGGTGATTTCCGGGACCGTTGCCCCGCTTTGGATTTGCAAGTATTCT
>JAZFWG010000314.1:0-2267 GCA_036448135.1 Alphaproteobacteria bacterium | reverse complement strand
GTGGTTCGGCCTGGCCAAGCACATGACCGACGTAAAATGGGCCCCCCTGGTGGGCGCCACCGTGGTGACCGATCGGGCATGGAAACGCATTCCCGCCGCGCTCAAGCCGCGGCTCAGGAAATCTGCGCGCGATATCGGCATCCGCCTCCAGCGCAAAATCCGCAAGCTCGGCGTCGATGCCGTCAAGGTGATGAAAAAGCACGGGCTCAGCGTTCATGCCGTCCCGCCCGAGGCGATGGCGGCATGGGAAAAGGGCGCGCGTCGGGGCTATCCCATGCTGATCGGTCACATCGTGCCTGAGGGAAGCGTCGCCGAGGTCGAACGCCTGCGCGATGCCTTCCGCGCGAGGCATGGACGGTGAGGGCGCTATGACCACGGCCCAGGCAACCCCCGTGCCCCACTGGCGGCATCGTTTCGAAGACGCGCTCGGCACCGTCGTCCTCGCCTTGATGGTGGGACTGCCGGTGGCCGATCTTGGGTTGCGCTGGGCGTTCCAGACCAGCGTGCCCGGCGGCACCAGCTTCGCTCAGAACCTCACCCTCTGGGCCGGATTCCTGGGCGCGGCGATCGCCGCCAGGGACGGCGGTCACCTGCGGCTCACCACCGGCGATGCGTTCCAGCGCTGGATCAGCCCTCGCTTTCTGGACCTCATGGTCGCGACGATTTCCGTTGCCGTCTGCGTGGGCCTTGCCCGGGCATCCTACGGGTTCCTGATCTCAGAGATGGCCACGCCGGTGCGCCTCGGCGGCTGGCTGCCGCCCTGGGTCTTCATCGCCGTCCTGCCCGCCTCCTTCGCCGTCATCGCCCTTCGCTTCGCGCTTGCCCTGCCCCTCGCCAGGGATAAGGCCACGGCCCTTAGCGGGGGTTTGATCGCGCTCGCCTTCGCCCTCATACCCGCCGCCACCACAGAGGTACTGCTGTGGCCGGCGTTTGCCCTGGTGCTGCTGGCTGCGGTGGTGGGGCTGCCCATATTCATCGCCTTGGGCGCCGCCGCGCTCCTTCTGTTCACGGCCGCCGACGTGCCGGTGGCGGCGATCATGGTGGAGGCCTATCGTATTTCCGTCTCGCCAGCCATCCCCATGATTCCGCTCTTCGTCCTGGCCGGGTTCCTGCTCGCCGCGGGCCGCGCCGGGGACCGCCTGATGGCGCTGTTCCAATCCTATTTCGGATGGATACCGGGCGGCCTCGCCATCGTCGTGATCCTGTCTTGTGCGTTCTTTTCCACCTTCACCGGGGCGTCCGGCGTGACCATCCTGGCTTTGGGCGGGCTGATGCTGCCAATGCTGGTCAAGGGCGGCTATACAAGGCGCTTCTCCCTGGGTCTCGTGACCTCGTCGGGCTCCATCGGCCTGTTGTTCCCGCCGAGCCTCGCAGTCATCCTCTATGCGGTGGTCGCCCATGTGCCGATCCCCGATATGTTCAAGGCAGGGCTTGGCCCGGGCCTCGCCCTGGTGGGCTTGGTCTGCGCGTTTGCCGTGATCATGGGTCTCCGCAGCAAGGCTTCGCGCCCGCCTTTCCGTTGGCGCACCGCTCTTGCCGCCACCTGGCGCGCAAAATGGGAGATCGGCATGCCCATCGTCGCCATCGGCGGCATCTTCGGCGGGCTGATGACCCTGATGGAGGCGGCCGCGGTGACCGCGTTTTATGCGTTTGTCACCCAGGCCCTGATCCACCGCGACATCCACCCGATCCGGGACCTGCCGGGAATCTTTCTCAAAAGCATCACCCTGCTGGGCGGCGTGTTCGCCATCCTCGGCGTTTCCATGGGGCTCACCAACTACCTGGTGGACGCCCAAATACCGACCCAGGCGGCGGCCTGGGTGGAGGCCAATGTCGACTCCCGGGTGGTGTTCCTGCTGGCGCTTAACGTCTTCCTGCTGGCCGTCGGCTGTTTGATGGACATCTATTCCGCCACCGTGGTGGTGGTGCCGCTGATCCTGCCCATGGGCGCGGTGTTCGGCATCCACCCCCTGCATCTCGGCATGATCTTCCTTGTCAACCTGGAGCTCGGCTACCTGACGCCGCCGGTGGGCATGTACCTGTTCCTTTCCGCCTTCCGGTTCGAACGCCCCTTCGGCGAGGTCTGCCGCGCCGTGTTGCCGTTTTTGGGCGTGTTGCTGGTGGTGGTATTGGTGGTGACCTATGTGCCGGAACTAAGCCTGTTCTTCGCGGGAGGCGGAAATTGATGCCCCGATAGGTAAGTCACAATCGACCGCTGGAATAAAGAAACGTGACGATGAAATACCCAGATAGAGGAGACAGCGTTA
>JAZFWG010000313.1:0-4316 GCA_036448135.1 Alphaproteobacteria bacterium | reverse complement strand
TCGCTTTACCAGCATCCAATTTGTTAGCCTTGCTTTTCTCATATGAGAAAAACTATGACATAGACCAACGACCCTTCCATTCCGTACACATCTCCTGTACAAATCTTGGGGACTAGATCGTAGTATTATCAATGCCTTAGGGTGTTGAGGTGAATGTCTGGGTCCCCCAGCCACTCTTCTCGCTCTCAAGCGTGCCCTCTCGGAACCTGGGGGCCCGCCACCTGATGGCTCGGGGCATCGCCACGTTGGAACCAACCCGGACGAAGGACAGCATGGGCGTGCCATTGCGCACCGAGCTTGCGATATATGGCGTCGGGTTCTTTCCGGTCTGCACCTATTTCATGACCATCACCATCATGCCGCTGTGGGTGTTGCAGATGGATTTGTCACCCTTGCTGCTTGGCATCGTGCTGGGCTGCCGGCCGGTGCTGCCGTTGTTGTTCTCGATCCATACCGGGGCGATGATCGACCGCATCGGCGGGCGCAAGGTGATGATCTTCTTCGCCCTCATCCTATTGGTGACGCCGGCGCTTTATCCCGCCATGCCCTGGGTGTGGGCGGTGATCGCACTGCAGATGACGGCGGGGTTTGCCGATTCCATGGGCTGGTTGGGGGCGCAGGCCATGGTCGGCCAACTCATGCAAGGGCGCACAATCCACACTGTGCGATTGGCGTTGGTATCGCGCGCCGGCAATGTCATCGGCCCGATCTTGGCCGGTGCCGCCTGGGACATATGGGGACCCTGGGGAACCTTCGGGATGATCAGCCTGTGGGCCAGCGGCATGTTGGTGTCGGCCTTGATGCTGCCCAAGGGAGCGCCCGGCACCCCGGCGCCACGTGATCCAACCCCGAGTGACGGGGAGGGTCCACGGGACACGCGCCCGACACTGCGCATGCTGGTTCCCAATCCCGCCGATTACATCACAACGTTCAAGATGTTGGCCACGCCTGCCCTCGCCATCACGGTGATGCTCGGGATGATGACCCATGTGGGAAACAACATTCAGTCCACCTTCTATATCGTCTGGCTCAACGGCATGGGCATATCCGGGACGCTGATCGGTTCCCTGTTCTCGATCTCGGCGATGGTGGCCGGCGCCGGCACCTTGCTGGCGGGGCCATTGGGCCGTGTCATCCCGCGCTATTGGCTGCTGTGGCTTGTGGTCGCCACGTCGATCATCCTCATCGCCATCACGCCGCTGCTCGGCTCCTACATGGTGCTGATGGTTGTGCTGTCGATACGCTCTGGCTTTGGCGGCATGCATCAGCCCCTGGTGATATCTCTGATGTTGCGGAATGCGGGGAAAGGATCCGCCGGCAAGGTCATGGGGCTCCGCGGCACGGCGAACCGTGTCGCCTCGATCGTCGGACCAATATCGATGGGCGCCATCGCCGAGGTCATCGGCATCGAGGCGAGTTTTTACGTGATCGGTGCAATTGCCACCGGCTTGATGATCCTCATCGCCTGGCGCATGACCCTCCACCCGGAAATCCATGAAAAGGCCCGGGAAGGCTAGGGCCGTATCGGTGCTGGCAAGAATGGGTTAGACTCTGGCAAAGCCCACCAAGCGTCAGGAATTCAATGCCACAAGCCCCACAGCCCAAGATCAAATTGGGGATGCACACCCCCTCACCCCTACCCATTCCAACCTTCATCCATCGCCAGATGCCAGAGGCCCGGTCTTGACCGGGGATGCGCCGCCGGGCGCCGGCGCGGGAGAGCAGGACCCAGCCCAAGCCTCGGGACTGGCGGCCTTCCGCCATCGGGATTTCCTGCTGTATTTTTTCGCCAAGCTGTTCGCCATGACCGCCTTCCACATGGTCATAGTGGCGCTGGGCATTCAGGTCTGGAAGATCACCGGCAATCCCATGGATCTGGCCTATATCGGCCTCACCATGTTCGCCTCGGCGATCGGTTTCGCGCTGATCACCGGTTATGTCGCCGACCGGTACGACCGCCGGCTGGTGCTTGCCGTCTGCTATTTGGTGATGGCCTCGGCCGCGGTGATGTTTTTCCTGTTCGCGGTATCCGGAACCAAGGTGGTCTGGCCGGTGTTCCTGATCCTGGTGGTTTACGGGACGGGACGGGCGTTCTACATGCCGGCATCGAACGCGCTGGTGCCCAACCTGGTGCCGGCCGAATTGTTTCCCAATGCCATTGCGTGGAACACCACCGCCAACAAGACCACCCAGATCGTCGGCCCCGCCTTGGGCGGCCTGCTCTACGAATTGGGGCCCGAAGTGGTCTATGGTACAGGCACCATCATTTTCATCACTGGCGCGCTCACCATGGCGATGATCAAAACCCGCACGCTGCGCGGAAACAAGGAGCCCCCCAACTTCAAGATCCTGCTCGCCGGGCTCGATTACGTCTTCAACAAGAAGATCGTGCTTGGCGCCATCACGCTCGATCTGTTCGTTGTTCTCATGGGCGGGGCGACGGCGCTGCTGCCGATCTACGCTATGGATATCTTGGACGCCGGAGCCAGCGGCGCCGGATTCTTGCGTAGCGCCATCGCCGTCGGCGGGGTCGTCACCGCCCTGCTGCTGACCCAGATCACCATGACCCGGGGGGTGGGGCGGATCCTGTTCGCCTCGGTCACCATATTCGGGTTGGCCACCATCGTCTTCGGCATCTCCCAATGGTACGTGGTTTCGCTGATCGCCATGGCCATCCTTGGCGCCGCCGACATGGCCAGCGTCTATATCCGCCAAACCCTGATACAAATCGCGACGCCCGATGACATGCGCGGCCGCGTCAGCGCGGTCAATTCGGTGTTCGTCGGAACCTCCAACGAACTCGGCGAGTTCCGTGCCGGGGTTTTCGCCGCCTGGTTCGGGGCGGTTCCCGCCGTCGTCATCGGCGGCATCGGCGCGGTCGCGATCACCGGGATATTCTGGAAATTGTTCCCCGAGCTAACCCGGGTCGAGCGCCTGGACCGGGCTTTGACTTAGCGGGGATTTCGAAGCAGACCGAGACCATGGCCAACATTCCCCTTGAAATCGCCATCGGTGATTACGACCATGTGCGTGATCTGGTGTCAGGCAAGATCGAGGTGCCGGGCATCGACATCACCCATGTGGAGCTGCCCGCCGGGGAAATCTTCTCCCGCTTCACCCGGGAGCGCCCGTGGCCGGTGGCCGAGCTGTCGTTGGCGCGCTATGTCGCGCTCAAGTCCCAGGACGACCCCAACCTCACCGGCATTCCGGTGTTCCCGTCGCGCTTCTTCCGCCAGCACGCCATCTACACCGCCAGCGCACGACCGATCGACGACCCGGCGGACCTCAAGGGCAAGCGCATCGGCATCCCGGTGTGGGTACAGACCGCCATCGTCTGGGTCCGCGCCTGGCTCATGCATGATGTCGGCGTGGCGCTTGGTGACATCCACTGGGTCCAGGCCGGCATCAACCGGCCGGGACACCGCGCCGAGATACTGCCGAAACTTCCCCGTGGCATCGACTACACCCCGGCGCCGGGGCGTACATTGGTCGATATGCTGCGTGCCGGCGACATCGACGCGCTGCTTTGCGCCGACCCGCCCTTACCGTTCCAGCGCCGCGAACCCTGGATCCGCCGGCTGTTGCCCGACCATTGCGGGGTCGAGCAAGCCTATTGGAACAAGGCCGGCATCTTTCCCATCATGCACACGGTGGCCATGCGCCGCGATGTCGTCGACCAGCATCCCGAAATCGGACCCAAGCTGCTCCGCGCTTTCCACCAGGCCAAGGAGCGCAGCCTCACACGTGCGCTCGACGGCAATTGCTGCCGCTTTCCCCTGCCCTGGGGTTTCGTCCATGCCGAGCGCATGCGCACCATGTTCGGCGATGATTTCTGGCCCTATGGCATCGAAGCCAACCGCAAGTCCCTGGAGGCTTTCTTAGAATATTGTTTCGAACAAGGGGTGTGCCACCGCCGCCTTGCGGTCGAGGAGCTCTACCCCGAAGAGGTGTGGGAGGTTGCAAAATAGCGCCGGCGAATTCGCTGTGGAAGCGCTTGGCATTCCCCGGTCCGGCACCTAATCTATTCCCTATCGCCGGGGGGGTGGCACCGGCCCACCTAGCAGGGAGGATTTATTCATGAAACGTGGTCTTATCATCGGTGGCGCTGTCGTCATCGTCGCCGTCATCATTTTGGTGGTTTTCGTCTTTTCATCGCTGGAGTCCCTGATCAAGGCCGGGGTCGAAACCTACGGCACCGAGATCACCCAGGCCAAGGTGACGCTGGAGACCGTCGAGCTCGACATCACCTCGGGCAAGGGCGCCCTGGCCGGCCTCGTGGTCGGCAACCCCAAGGGCTTCCAAACCCCTTCCGCGTT
>JAZFWG010000312.1:0-4451 GCA_036448135.1 Alphaproteobacteria bacterium | reverse complement strand
AACCGTACGCACAAGAATCAATGCTTAGCTCTACCCCTTGCCACCGCACAGGCGGCGCGATAGGTTTTGCGGCTATGACGGCCCCTTAAAAAAACCATTGGGGGCATGGCCAAGGGAGCACGCCATGAAGATGATCCCGTTCGGGACCGTCACCGGATACACCGTCTCAAACATGGGGCTCGGTTGCATGAGCATGTCGGGCTGCTACGGCGCCGCCGACGACAATGAGTGCATCGCCACCCTCCACCGGGCCATGGAATTGGGCGTCAATTTCCTCGATACCTCTTATTCCTATGGCGAAGGCCATAACCAGACGCTGATCGGCAAGGCCATCGCCGGGCGCCGGGATCAGGTGGTGATCCATTCCAAGTCGGGCGCGCCGCCGCCCAAGGATGCCGACGATACCAACCGCGGCGCCGGGTCCGAGGCGTACCTGCGGATGATCTGCGAGGAAAGCCTCAAGCGGCTTAAGATCGACTGCCTGGATATCCTGTGCATGTCGCGGGTCGACCGCGAGGTGCCCATCGAGGAATCGGTGGGCACCATGGCGCGCATGGTGGAGGAGGGCAAGACGCGGTTCATCGCCCTGTCCGAAGCGTCGCCGGAATCGATCCGCCGGGCCTGGAGTGTTCACCCCATCGCCTCTTTGCAGTTCGAATACTCGATCTTCTCGCGCGATGCCGAGGCGTTCGGCAACCTAGAAGCGGCGCGCGAACACGGCATGGGATTCATGGCCTATTCGCCCTTGGGCCGCGGCATCCTTTCGGGCCAGATCCATGGGGCCGATGACCTCCCCGAGGGCGACAACCGCCGCACTTATCCGCGCTATGCGCCTGAGAACATGGCCCATAACGCAAAACTCCTGGCCCGGCTGGAAGAGGTCGCCCGGGACAAAGGCATCAGCCTAGCGTGCCTCGCCATCGCCTGGATCCTCCATCAGGGCGACGACATCGTCCCCATACCGTCGTCCAAGAGCCGGGACCATCTGGAGGACAACCTCAAGGCGCTCACGGTAGAACTCGGCGCCGACGATCTCGCCCGGATCGAAGAAATCTGCCCCATGGGCGCGGTGGCCGGGACCCGCTATCCGGAACGGATGATGTCCCGCATGAATGTCTGAACCGGAGGTGCCCGCCATGCCCTTTTTCCCATCCCTGCCCGAGAACGCCAATGTCCGGACCATCTTCGCCATGGCCGCCGAGGATAGGTTCCACGGCTGGCATGATTTCTCGGAACACCTCATGCGCAAGGATTCTCCTTTTTCGGTGCAAGAACGCGAGCTGATCGCCGGTTACGTGTCGGGGGTCAACGCCTGTGAGTATTGCCATGGGGTTCATTCCCAGGTGGCCATCGCGCTGGGCTTTCCCGAGGACGGGTTCGTCAAGCTGATGGAGGATGTGGACGGCTCCGGCGTCGATGAGAAGATCAAGCCGGTCCTCAAATTCGTCCGCAAGCTGACCCTCACCCCGTCGAACATGGTGCAGGACGACGCCGACGCGGTGTTTGCCGCGGGCTGGAGCGAACGCGCCCTTCACGACGCCGTCACCGTTTGCGCCATGTTCAATTTCATGAACCGGATGCTGGGCGGCCACGGCGTCAAGGGCGATCCCGCGACTTTCGCCCAACGCGGCCGGATGAAGGCCAAGATCGGTTACGCCGACCGCGCGCCGCTCAATGCCGACGGCAAACCGGAGCCCGCGCCGGCGAAATAACGCCGCCGGATCGTTGACATGGTCGGCGCGGTCCCGGGGTCCCTACCAGCCGCCGCCGCCGCCGCCGCCACCGCCGCCGCCCGACGAGCCGCCGCCGCCCGATCCGCCCGACGAGCCGGGCGCGGTGGAGGCCGAGTCGACGGTGCCGGCGAAGCCACCGCCCAGCGAGGACGCCAGATCGCCGTAGCCATGGGTGCCGAAGTTCCCGCCCGAATACCAGTGCGGCTGGTAAGGGCGCCGCCCGGTGCCGTCGGGCGTGCCGGCCTGGGCGAGGACGCCGGCGAATTGCTCGCTCCAGGCCTGCTCGACCCCGAGCGCCAGGGCGTAGGGCAAGAATTTTTCGAACAATTCCGGCGTCCGGTCGGGCGGGTTCAACAGGTTCATGCGGTCCTTTTCCGCCACCGACAGGTAATCGGCGAAGCCCTCGATCTGGTCCATCGTCCGGCGGCCCAGCAGCGTCGGCGCCTTGAGCAGGTGATAGAACAAGAAATTGGCGAACAGGATCGCCAGCAGGATGACCGCCGCGCCCAAGGAAGTCGCGAGGGCGAATTGCCACAGGCCCATCACCTCGGCGCCGAAAAACGGCAGGGCGAACAGGGTCAGGAAACCGGCGCCAAAGCCGCCCAAGACGCTGTCGCTGGAAAGCGCGTCCTGCCAAGCGCGTAGCACCTTGCGGAACAGGAAATAGACGGCGACCGACCAGGCGGCCAGCCATACCGAGATGAACGCCGCGGTCTCCACCTGATGGCTGGCGCCAACCATGATCACCAAGGCCAGGACGGACAGGCCCAATCCGGGGTAGAAATAGGCGCCGTTGCGGGCGAAATAGATCTTTTCGAACTCCGTCCTGAGCCAAGCCTTCAGCGCCTTTTGGGCGGCTTGCAGCGTCTTGTGGTTGGTCTGTTTGATAGTGAAGTTGTCGCGCCCCCGGGCGAACAGTTTGCGGGCTACCGCCCGTTCCCCCATGGACAGCGCCGCCTTGCGCCCGGTCTTCTCCAGGCGGTAGCTGCCATCCCCCTTTTCGTCGATGGTGAGAAACCCCTTCACGGCCATGGAGACGATGGCGGCGGTGAACACCTTGCCGTCGAACCCCATGCGGGTGACATAGCGCGCGGCGGCGGGGGAAAACCCCTTGGGCGGGGCATAGAGCGGCACGATGGTGCCTGTCTCCGGGTCGCGCCCGACCATCACCCAGACCGGGAGGTAATAGACCAGCAACATGCCGAGCCCCAAAAGACCGGCGAAAAGCACGCTGTTGTCGCCGATGAAATGGGCGAGCCTTTGGGCGTCGCTCGGCCGGGCGACGAAACCCGGTGGCCAGGAGACGGCGATGGTCAGCCCTTCGCGGGGGCGCAGCCGGCGGGTGGTCTCGAAATACGCGCTTTCATCGGCCTGGGGGACATATTTGTAATCCTTGCCTTTGGTGCCCTTGGGGCCGGTATAGGCGGCGTGGTCGGAGACGCGCGCGCCCTTGGGCAGGTGGATCCGCGCCGAGGCCCGGCCGATCTCGAAGCCCCAGCCGTTGCCCGTGACGTTCCAGTAAAGTTCGTCGAAGCCATCGAAGAAGCCGAGCTGACGGTCGGTGCGGTAGGTGATGACGTAGACATGCCGCCCGCGGCGGATGGACCTGTTCTTGCGGCCGATATAGACGCGCACCCCGTTGGTGCGGCGCTCGGTGCGATAGGGTTCGGTGCGCCCGTTGCGGGTGACGCCTATTACCTGGAAGCCCACCCGCACCTGGGTGCCCCGCTCGGTGCGGTAGGTGGTGGGGAAATCGCGGTAGATGCCGCGCCGGATCTTGCGCCGCTCGGCCTCCACCGCGATGGTCTCTATCACCGTCATGGAGGCGTCCTCATGGACGGTGATGTCGGCATCGAAGGTGACGATGCGTTCACGGGCCTGGGCCCCTGTGGGCATCAGCACCGCAAGGAGCGCCAACAATCCCGCCAAGGGGGCGAGGGCGAGCTTGGATATGTTCATCGCTTAGATTCCGCGCACAGAAGGGCAGGGGGCTCAGTCGAAACTGACCTCGACGGGACGACGGGCGGCTTCATCTTCCTCCTCCAGCTCAAAGAACTCGGCCCGGACAAAATCGAATTGCCGGGCCACCAAATTGCTTGGGAACTGATCGACCTTGGTGTTGTTGTTGCGCACGGTGCCGTTGTAGTACCGCCTTGCCGCCTGGATCTTTTCCTCCACCTCGGCGAGGTCGCTCTGCAGGCTTAGGAACCCCTCATTGGCTTTAAGCTCCGGATAGCCCTCGGACAGCGCGAACAGCGATTTCAGCGCGCCGGTCAGCAAATTCTCGCTCCGCGCCTGTTCCGCCGGTGTCCCTTGGTTGGCGAGCGCCTCGCCCCGCGCCCGGGTCACGTTCTCCAGGGTGCCGGCTTCGTGGCTGGCGTATCCCTTGACCGTTTCCACCAGGTTGGGGATGAGGTTGTAGCGCCGCTTCATCTGCACCTCGATGTCGCTCCAGGCCTCGTTGATCCGTACGCGCAAGCCGACGAAGGCGTTGTAGGTGAACATGACGTAGAGCGCCACCGCGGCAACCAGGGCGAACACGGCAATGATCAGTTCCATAATCCTATCTCCCACCCGCATCATGGGCGCGTCCACGGTAGCCGGGTTCGCCGGTTAATTCCAGGCGGGATCGTTGACATGGGCGGCGGCGGGTCTAGTTTGCCGCCATGTCCCCCCTGTCCCTCCCGGGCGCCCGCCCATGAACGCCACCCGCCCCAC
>JAZFWG010000311.1:0-2235 GCA_036448135.1 Alphaproteobacteria bacterium | reverse complement strand
GTGTTCCCCGGTTGCGGAGGCGTCCGATTCCGGCGCGAAATAATTGGCGATCCTGGCGGCGATCCCCTGGATCTCGGTGGGCAGCCGCGGCCACAGGCTCGACCTCAGGTCACCGGCGGTATGGGCTTTTTCGACCATGGTCCCTCTCCCTTTCCTGGTTTGATCAATGACATAAGATTAATGTGGGTATTGGCCCGGTGGTTTCAACCACCCTGAGGGCGCCGTTCGCCCGGCCGCGACACCCGGCACCCCATAAATGACTCGTCTTTGTCACGGTTTGGCCATTCTTTTGGTGCCAGAATAGGATACGGGAAGCAGCCAAAGGAGGATGTGATGGCCATGACAGCACCCCAAAGTTCGGCCTTCGGTAACCGCCCCAGGTCCGGGGGGCGCAAATTGCGCACAGGCACGGCCGTGGTCGCGGCCGCCCTGGTGTGGGGCGCGGGCCTCGGCCTGGCCGCTCCGGCCGAGATCAAGGCGCGGGCCTCGATGCTCGTTCCACCTATCATGGCGGTCAGCGTAAGCGTCAATTTCTCGATCCAACTGCCCCTTGCGGATCTCAGCGAAAAGTCCATCAGGCAAGCCCAGGAATCGGGCCGGCGGCTGTTCTACCGCCTGTCCCAGGGGGAATGCAAAGTGCTTCTGGAAACCATCGCCAAGACCTGCCGCCTGTCGAACCTCAACGTTTCCACCCGCCTGCGCGAGCGCTCCAACCAGGTGCCCATGAAACTCAATCTCAGCGGCAATTCGCGCTATCAAATCACCCTCAAGGACGAAATGAGAAAATAGTTGGTCATGGCGCCTTTTAATCCCATATGAATTGTAGGTCTACGTCCACGGGGGACATGCCCGAGAGGGTTACGAAAGGGGAGGATGCAGCGATGTTCAAGAACATTCTGGTGGCCACCGACGGGTCCGGTCACGCCAACAAGGCGGTCGATCTCGCCGCCGATCTCGCACATAAATACGATGCCCGACTGACGGTGCTTTCGGTCATCGAGGGCGGCCCCCTGACCGAGGACGCCAAGCGCCTGGCGGCGGAGAAGGGCATCGATATGGGCCCGCTCCAGGATAGGCCCGACATCACCGCCATTACGCCCGAGGGCGGGCCTATCCTGCTCGATGTGGAAGAGACCCTGACCGCCGCCAGGATCGAGGCCGAGCTGGCCGAGGCCATCATGGAAGAGGCCAGGACCCGCGCCGGCGCCGCCCGGGGCGGCAACGTCAAGGGCGTCACCGGAACCGGCGATGCGGCCCCGGCCATCCTGTCCGCGGCCGAGGCAGAAGGCGCCGACCTCATCGTCATGGGCAGCCGCGGCCTCGGCGCGCTTAAGAGCCTGTTGGTGGGCAGCGTGTCCCAGAAGGTAAGCCACCTCGCCAACTGCACCTGCATCACCGTGAAGTGAGGATTACGGATATTTGAACCGGGGGCCGGCTTCCAGAGACAGAGGACAGAGGACAGATATCAGATCAAACAACGTCCATGATATGGGTTCGCCCCCCAACCTGCCCGCTCTGCTCTGTGCTCTGTGCTCTTTGCTCTGAAGCCTGTCCTCTGATTCCTATGATCTCATCACGCAGAAATATACATCACACATATGTAGAATTGGCCGCTCCATCCCCTCCAGGAAGTTGCGGCCATGGTGCGTGTCCCCGATATCAACGGTATTTCGTTTGCATCCGATTATCCGGGCGAGGATTCGGGCGGCATCAACGCGCCGGATTTGACCGCGCCCGCGCCCGGGCCCGCCTCCGGCGCCGGGCTGCCGGTCTTCGATCCCGGCACCTCGTTCGCTGATTTCGGCTTCCCCACCGCCCCGGCCGGTGCCGATGGCGGCTCCCCGTTCGGCACCGACGGCCTCGCCGATGACGGCATCTTCGCCGAGGACCCGGCCTTCGATGCCTTGCGCGGCGACATGGCCGCGGCCGCCGACATGTTCACCCGGGCCCAGGGTGCCTTTCGTGATGCCACAAGGGGCGATGGCGGCATCTATACCAAGGACGCCGACACCCTATTCTCGGGCGGCGCCCGGGCGGTCGACGTGCTCGAGGCCCCTACACGGGACTTCGACGGGACCGGGCAGACCTTCGCCGCCCGCCTCAATGACCCGCGCCAGCGCGCCCTGTTCGAGCAACTGTGGGAGCGCGAGCGCGCGCTCGAACTGCCCCGGGCCGAGGCCCATGTGGCGGCCCGCGAGGCCGAGTTCCGTAGCAACGCGCTGACCCGCTTCTGGG
>JAZFWG010000310.1:0-4878 GCA_036448135.1 Alphaproteobacteria bacterium | reverse complement strand
GGCGGCCAATTGCCCGCCGCTTCTTTACGTCCGGTGTGATGGCTACTTCTTGCAGGCGACACTCTTCGATTCCGCACCTGGCTTGGGATAGGTGAAGGTGCAGGTCATGCCGACCTTGATCTTCTTGCGCTTGGCCTTCTTGCCGTTGATGGTGACCTTGGTGCGTGAGCCGGAGATCTTGGTCTTGACCTCCTTGCCCTGGTACATGATCCACACCCGGCGGCCGCCACGCTTGATCTGGCTCACCGGGCCGGTGTGCTTGACCATGGGGACACTGGCCTTGGCCTTGTTAAGCGCGGTCAGCATATCGAGGATCTGTGGCGGCTGGTTGAGCATGGCGTTGACCAGGTTGGTGGTCTGTTTGCCATCGGCGTGATCGATCACGCGGAAGGACTTCTTGGCCTCGGCGATCGCAGCCTTGCTGGTCGCCGCCGTCACGTAAGCGGCCCGAAGTGCGGCCAGGCGGTCGGGAATGATGTTGGGCGGCCCCGTCACGATGCGTGACAGCTTGCCGTAGAGCGTCAACATCCTGCCGAGTATCTTCTGCTGATCCGTCTTGGCCTGATCGATGGCGTTGGGCACGCCCTTCATCAGGTTGCCGAACTGCAGGATGATCTTGGTCTGGCCGGCGCGAACGTAGTTCATGCCCGAACTCAGCCCGCCGACCAGGGCATCGGTTTCACCGCGCAGCATGCCGAGCGCCGATTCCGGGCCCTGATAGCCGACGATGATGCGATACGGGAAGCCGAAGGCCTCGCCGATCAGGAAGGAATCGTTGTAGGATCCCGAACCCACGCCGGAGGCCGAGAACTTCAGCTTGCGCTTGGTGTTCAGCACGTCCTGCCAGGTCTGGTACTCGGAATTGTGGGCGACCGAGATGACACGGACATCGGAAGCGCCCTTGCCGATCCACGACATCTTGGAGAGATCGAACCTGATGCCCCTCAGTTTCTGGATCTGGGCGTAGATTAGCCCGGTGGTGAAGCTGCCGATGGTCAGCCCATTGGGCTTGGCGGCATTAATGAGATTGGCGCCGATGACATGGCCGGCGCCGGGCCGGTTCTTGACCACGAAGGTCGAGCCCGGCAATGCCTTTTCCATGTGCCTGGCGAACAGCCGGGCATAATAGTCATGGCCGCCGCCGGTGCCGGTGGCGACGATCCAGGTCACCGTCTTGCCGTTGTAGTAATCAGCCCCGGTCGCGGCGGTTGCCGGGCTGGAAAACGCGACTGCGCCCGCCATAAGGGCGCCAATGGTCAGGATTGAATAGGAATGTCTCATCTTTTAGCTCCCTGTGATGTGGAATTCGTTGTTGTTATTTTTTTAGTAGAACATATTGGCCAAATTGCGGCAATAGGCCCCAGAAAACGGGGAAAAAGGCCCGCTTTCTGGGGGGTGGCTATCAGTTCTTGCAGTCGACGCTCTTCGATTCCGCGCCCGGGCGCGGATAGGTGAAGGTGCAGGTCATGCCGACCTTGATGTTCTTGCGCTTGGTCTTCTTGCCGTTGATGGTGACCGTGGTGCGCGAGCCGGAGACCTTGGTCTTGACCTCCTTGCCCTTGTACATGATCCACACCCGGCGGCCTTTGCGCTTGATCTTGCTCACCGGGCCGGTGTGCTTGACCATGTCGACCTTGACCTTGGTCATCTTGTTCAGCATGACAAGGATTTCCGGCGGCTGGTTGAGGATGGCCACGATCGCCTTGCGCACATCGTCGCCGATCAGGGGATCGAGATCGCGGCGGGCCCGTGTGGCATCGGAGATAAGTTCCTTGCTGGTTACGGCCTTGCGGTAGCCCTCGCGTAGCGCCGCCAGCCGGTCGGCGGGAATGCCTGGCGGCCCGGCGGTGATCCGGGACAACTTGCCCTGGTTTTCCATCATGGTGGAAAGTGCGATCTGGGTCGGTGTTTTCGCCAGGTCCCGCGCATCCGGCACGCCCTTCAACTGTTTGCCGAATTGCAGGATGATCTTGGTCTGGCCGGCACGGGCATAGCCCATGCCCGAGCTAAGCCCCCCCATCAGGACATCGGTCTCTTTGCGCAACAAACCCAGCGGCGCCTGGGAGCCGGAATAGCCGACAATGATCCGGTGGTTGATCTTGTAGGAGTTGCCCATCATGAAGGCGTCGTTGAAGGATCCGGCGCCAATGCCCGAGGCCGAGAACTTGACCTGGCGCTTGGAGTTCAGGACATCTTGGATGGTCTGGTATTCGGAATTGTGGGCGACCGACATGACGCGCCAGTCGGATTGGGCCTTGCCGACCCAGGACATCTTGGCGAGATCGAACCGGATGCCCTTCTTTTTCTGGATTTGCGTATAGACCAGGCCGGTGCTGAAGCTGCCGACCATCAAGCCGTTGGGCTTGGCGGCATAGATCAGGTTGGCGGCGATGATATGACCGGCGCCGGGCCGGTTCTTGACTGCGAAGTTGATGCCGGGGATCGACGTCTTCATATGGCGTGACAGCAGCCGCGCGAAGAAGTCATGGCCGCCGCCGGGGGCGCTGCCGACGATCCAGGTCACCGTCTTGCCATTGTAATAATCCGCCCCGGTCGCGGCCTGGGCGGGTCCGGAAAGCGCAACCGCGCCTGACACGAGGGCACCAATAGTCAAGATTGATCTGGAATGTCTCATTCGTTTCGCTCCCTAAGTTATGAATTATGATTAGGTTCAGTTAAACATATCGGCGATTTGGCGGCAACCTGACCAAAACCCTAATTTTTCAAGGATGTTATCTTAATGATCCGAGAATACGCTTTACTCACACCCCGCATCACGATAAACGTGCCGGTGCCAAAATGCTCTGGTTAACAAGGGTGGCCAAGGTGCTTGGAGTGCTGTTGCGTTTCGGATCTGCAATTCTGTCGGATCCGCCCAATTTCTTAGAGGTTGTCCATGTCCATTGAGCTGATGGTCAACACGCTCGTGCAGTTGCTGTCATCGCCTTACACGATGTGGATGCTGCTGCTCGGCACCGGGATCGGCATTTTCTTCGGCGCCGTCCCCGGGCTTGGTGGACGCCTTGCCATTGCCGTCACCATCCCGTTCATCTTCGGCAAGGAGATGATCCCCGGCGCGGTGTTCCTGCTCTCCATGCATGCGGTCACCGGCACCAGCGGCCAGATTTCCTCGATCCTGTTCGGGGTGCCGGGCACCGGCGACGACGCCGCCACCATCGTCGACGGTTACCCCATGGCCAAGAAGGGCCAGGCGGGGTTGGCGCTGGGCGCCAGCCTGATGGCGTCGGGCATCGGCGGCGTCATCGGGGCGGGAGTGCTCGCAATCCTGATCCCGGTGATCGAGCCCATCGTCTTGAAGTTCAGCCCGGCGGAGTTTTTCTTCCTGGCGCTGCTCGGCATCACCTTCGTCGCCTTCGTTTCGGGCTCGGCCATCTTCAAGGGCATCGTCGTCGGTTTGTACGGCATGATGCTGGCCTTCGTCGGCATGGACCCCCAGACCGGAATCGCACGCTATTCGGAAGACTTATTGTTCCTATGGGACGGCCTCGACCTCATCACCGCGGTGCTGGCCCTGTTCGCGGTGCCGGAGATGATCCATCTTGGCGTCAAGGGTGGGGCCATATCGTCCGTGTCCAGAGAGTTCGCCGACACCGGTGTCAGGGCGCAACTCAAGGGCTGTCTCCTCGTATTCAAGCACTGGTGGCTGGTGCTCCGGACCTCGATGATCGGCGCCTTCATCGGCATTTTGCCGGGCCTCGGCGGTTCGGCCGCGGCGTGGATCTGCTACGGCCATGCGGTCCAGAGCGCCAAGGACCCGGAGATGTTCGGCAAGGGTGACGTGCGCGGCGTGATCGCGCCCGAGACCGCCACCAACTCCAAGGAAGGCGGCTCATTGTTGCCGACGCTGTTCTTCGGCGTTCCCGGAAGCTCGGGCATGGCGATCCTGTTGGGCGCCTTCTTGATCCTCGGCATCCAGCCGGGGCCGATGATGCTGGTTCAGCAGCTCGACCTGGTGTGGATCCTGATCTGGGCGCTGGTGGTCTCCAACCTCCTGGCGGTGGTGATCCTGTTGTTCATCACCCGCTGGGTGGCGTTGCTGACCTTCGTCAGGGGCGGCATCCTGATCCCCGTGGTGCTGATCATCACCGTGCTCGGCACGTTGCTGGCCAAGGGCCAGTGGGAGAACGTGATCATGCTCGGCATCCTCAGCATGATCGGCTATGGCTTGCTGAAATATGACTGGCCCAGGCCGCCCTTCGCCATCGGCATCATCCTCGGCGCCATTGCCGAACAATCCCTGAACAAGGCCTGGCAGCTATGGCGCTGGGACTTCTTCGTAAGGCCGTTGTCGGTCATCCTCGCGGCCATGATCCTCATCACCATCGCTTTCGCCATCTACCGTGGCCACAAGGACAAGCTAAAGAAACTGGCCGAAACCGGCGGCCGCATCGAGACCAGGGATAACGGAGTCACCACCTGGCAGGCGCTGACCCATGGCAAGACCCTGTTCACCATCCTGCTGTTCTCCATCTTCGCTTCCATGGTCTATTTCGCCGCCGACTATCCCTGGCCCGCCAACTTCCTGCCCAATGTCATGGGCATCCCGGGGATGGCGCTGACGTTGTTGCTGATCACCATCGACGTCCGGGAGTTCAAGGAGGCCGGCGGCAAGCTCGACCCCCGCACCGAATTCGAAAAATACATGGCCGACATCTCCAAGCACACCGAGGGACTGGATGCCGATATCACCCATGAGAAGCTGGAGGTCCTGGTCGAGGACCACAGTGACATGGCCAAAAGCCGCTTCCAGCGGGAAGTCCTGTTGTTCGGCCATTTCTTCTTCCTGCTGGCGCTGACCCTGTTGTTCGGCTATTGGATCGCGATCCCGATCTTCATGTTCACCTTCCTGCGCTTCTA
>JAZFWG010000309.1:0-8233 GCA_036448135.1 Alphaproteobacteria bacterium | reverse complement strand
TTGGCGGTCTCGGCGCTTTTGGATTTGATATGGCCAAAGCCACGGACGGATTCGGGCAGGCGTGCAATCTCGACCGCGAAACCAAGATTGTCCGCCGACAACTCCGCCGCCAGTTGGTGGACCATGTCTTCATAGGCGCGGATCGCATGGCGCTCTGCCCGGCGCTCCCGGGTCCAACCGAAGGGATCGAACCAGGTGCCGCGCAAGAACCTGAATTTGGCCAACACCCGGAACAGGTACATGACCCAGGGCCCGAAAGTCCGGGTCCGGGGTATGCCGGTCTCGGCATCGCGTTTGGCTAAGACGGGCGGCGCCAGGTGGTATTCAAGCTTGAAGCCGCCGGTAAACTGCCGCGCGAGATCTTTCTCAAATCCACCATCGCTATAAAGCCGGGCGGTTTCATATTCGTCCTTGTAAGCCATGAGCCGGTGAAGATTGTGGGCCACGGCGCGGGCCAGCACGTGATCTCCGCCGACGCGCCGGTCCTCGGCCTCCCTCACCCCGGCCACCACATCCCGGTAGCGTTTGCCATAGGCGCGGCCCTGATAGCGTTGAAGCTCATCGAAGCGCCGTGTCACCATCTCGTCCAAACTCATCGGCCCCGGCGCCGGTGCTATGGGCCCGGTGCCGAGCGAGCGGACGATATCCTTGACCCGGGTGGGATCGAACGCGGCCCGGCGGCCCCAGGCGAAGGCGCGCAAGTTGGCCTCGACGGCGACGCCATTGAGTTCGATGGCATCCACCAGCGCCTCACGCCCGACGGGGACAAGACCCTTCTGATAGGCCGCGCCAAGCATGAAGATATTGACTGTCATGCTGTCGCCGAATAGCGCCAGGTTGAGCCCGCCGCCATCGATGTGGTCCACTTGATCGTCGCCCAGGGCCTGGCCCAGCGCCGCCATGATGCGGTCCGCGCCGAATTCGGCATCGAGATCGAAATTGTAAGCAGCGGTGGGGATGGCGTGGCTGTTGATCAGTGCCCTGGTGAAGCCATGGCTTACGGTTTCCATCACACGGGGGCTTGCCGCCACCACCATGTCGCAACCCAGCACCGCATCGGCCGCGCCTTGGGATATGTGGGCGCCATGGATGTCATTCGGCTCCTGGGCAATGGTGACATGGGATGCCACCGGACCGCCCTTCTGGGCCAGCCCGGTCTCGTCCAGGATGGCGCAGCCCTTGCCCTCCAAGTGCGCCGCCATGGCGATGACATGGGCCGCGGTGACGACGCCGGTGCCGCCGATGCCGGCGATGACCATGGCATAGGGACTTATCAGCGCGGGAAGCCCTGGATCGGGAATGTCCCCTTCGATCTTGCCGGGATCGCCGGGAGGCACGGGTTTCCTCACCTCGGCGCCATGGACCGTCACCAGGGCCGGGCAGAACCCTTCAAGGCAGGAGAAGTCCTTGTTACAGGATGATTGGTCGATGCGGCGCTTGCGGCCGAACTCGGTTTCCACCGGCACCACGGCGAGACAGTTGGACACCGACGCGCAATCGCCGCAGCCTTCGCACAGGGCCTGATTGATGAAGACATGCTTGGCCGGGTCCACCAGGGTGCCGCGCTTGCGGCGGCGGCGCGCCTCGGCGGCGCAAAGCTGGTCATAGATCAGGACCGAGACCCCGGGCCAATCGCGCAATTCCTGCTGGAGTTGGTCCATACGCTCACGGCGATGGACGGTCACGCCCTTGGCCAAGCCGCTATTCGCCCCGTAGCGGCCAGGATCGTCGCACACCACCGCGATGCGGCGCACACCGGCGCCGTATAGCTGGTGGGTGACGGCGGCGACGCTGAGATCGCCTTCGACCGCTTGCCCGCCGGTCATGGCGACGGCGCCGTTGAACAGGATCTTGTAGGTCATGGTGACGCCGGCGGCGGCGGCGGCGCGGATCGCCATCAGGCCCGAATGGGAATAGGTGCCATCGCCGAGATTCTGAAACACATGGGTGCGCGATGTGAACGGCGCCTGGCCGACCCAGCTCATGCCCTCGCCGCCCATCTGGCAGATGGTGACGGTGGGGCGGTCGTCCATGCGTGTCGCCATGGTGTGGCAACCGATGCCGGCGAGCGCGATGCTGCCGTCGGGCACCCGGGTCGAGATGTTGTGGGGGCATCCGGAACAAAAATGCGCCGTGCGCACCGTCCCCGGCCGCACCACCTCGCGCTGATCCCTGGCATCGAGGTCACGGGCGCGGGAGGCAATCCCGGCCGGAACATCGAAACGCTCAAGCCGCCCAGCCAAGGTCCGGGCGATGCCGCCCGGCGTCAGCTCACCGGCGGCGGAGATCAGGGGCCTGCCGTTCTCGTCACGTTTGCCGACCACCCGAGGCCTGATCGCGGCGGGAATGTTATAGAGGAACTCCTTGATCTGGGTCTCGAGGAAGCCGCGCTTCTCCTCGACCACGATGATCTCGTCGAGACCGCAGGCGAAGGCCCGCAGCCCCTCGCCCTCCAGGGGCCAGGTCATCGCCACCTTGTAAACGCCGAGGCCGATCTGTAGCGCAAGCCCCTCATCGATACCGAGAAGCCCCAGGGCCTTGCCGACATCGATGCTGGTCTTGCCGGCGGCGACGATGCCGATCCGCATGACGGTGCCGCCGATGACCTGGCGGTCGAGGCCGTTGGCGCGGACGAAGGCCTTGGCGGCGGCGAGCTTGTGGTTAACAAGCCGGTCCTCGGCGCCGAGAAGATGTTCGGGCCAACGGATGCCGAGCCCGCCGCTCGGCGGCTTGAAGCCGCCGGGGATTTCAATCGGCGCCCGCCCCGGGCCGACCATCACGGTGGCGGAGCACTCGGCGGTGTCCGCCGTCAGCTTCATGGCCGCCCAACAGCCCGAGTAGCGCGACAAGGCAAAGCCGTAAAGGCCGAAATCGATGATCTCCTGGACGTCGGCGGGATGGAGGATGGGGATCATGGCCGCGGCCAGGGCCTGTTCGCTCTGGTGCGCCAGGGTCGAGGAGCGCGCGCCGTGGTCGTCACCGACGATGGCAAGCACGCCGCCATGGGGCGAGGTGCCGGCCATGTTGGCGTGCTTGAAGACATCGCCGCAGCGATCGACGCCGGGCCCCTTGCCGTACCACATGGAAAAGACGCCGTCATAGTTGGCGCCTTCGAACAGATTGACCTGCTGGGTGCCCCACACCGCCGTCGCCGCCAGTTCCTCGTTGATGCCGGGGGTGAAGCGGATGTGGTGGTGATCGAGATGGGGCTTGGCCTGGTCCAACGCGTGATCGTAACCGGCCAAAGGCGAGCCGCGGTAGCCGGATATGAAGCCTGCGGTGTTGAGGCCCCGGGCCACGTCGCGGCGGCGCTGCATCATCGGCAAGCGCACCAGCGCCTCCATGGCAGAGACCAGGATGCGGCCCGATTCGGTGGTGTACTTATCGTCGAGGGAAAACCCGTGCGCCACCTTGTCCTTAACTCCCTGCGCTTATGGCTTGGCGCCATAGGGGCCCGTGGTTCATGGTTGCCCGGGGGCAATGTCGGACACTGGCAGGTCGCGGTCAACCGTTTCGGCCGGCAACGGCGCACAAAAGTTTTTTGGTGTCAGCTGGCGTGGGCGTGCTGGTGCCACGCATCGGCCCCGCCGAGTTCGGCGAGGGTCTTTTCCACCTCAGCGACGGCCCAGTCGATCTGTTCCTTGGTGATGACCAGCGGCGGGGCAAAGCGAATGACGGTTTCGTGGGTGTCCTTGCTGAGGATGCCGTGGTCCATCAGGGCCTCGCACAGCGCCCGCGCGGTGATGGGGCTGCTCACGACTTCCATGCCGATGAACAGCCCCAGGCCCCGCACGTCAGCGATCAAGGGACTGTCGATTTGCCGCAGCTTTTCCACCATGTATGTGCCCAGGGACTCGGAGTTCTCGACCAGCTGCTCGTCCTCGATCAGCCTCAGCGCCTCGAGGCCGACCGCGGCGGCAATGGGATAGCCGCCGAAGGTGCTGCCATGGTCCCCCGGCGTGAACACGTCGATGACATCGCGGCGCGCGAGAAACAGCGACACCGGAACCATCCCGCCGCCCAGCGCCTTGCCGAGTATGAGACCATCAGGCCTGACCCCGTCATGGTCCGCGGCCAACAGCTTGCCGGTGCGCCCGAGCCCGGTCTGGACCTCGTCGCAGATCAACAACACGTCATGGGCCTTGCAGATCTCGGCGCATGTGGCGAGGTAACCCGGCGGCGGCACGATGATGCCGCCCTCGCCCTGGATCGGCTCGACCAGGAAGGCCGCCGTGTTCGGCGTGATCGCCGCCTCCAGGGCCTTGGCGTCGGCGAAGGGAATGGAACGGAAGCCTGCCGGGAAGGGCCCGAAGCCGTCACGGTATTGTTGCTCGGAGGACATGGCGACGATGGCGATGGTGCGGCCGTGGAAATTGTCCTCGCAGACGATGATCTCGGCCTGGTCTTCGGCAACGCCCTTGATCTTATAGGCCCATTTGCGCGCCGCCTTGAGGGCGGTCTCCACCGCCTCGGCGCCGGTATTCATGGGCAAGGCGGCGTCCATGCCCGTCATGCGGCAAGCACGCTCGAGGAAGGCGCCGAGATTGTCCGAATGGTACGCCCTGGATACCACGCCCAGCTTCGAAGCCTGTCGGTGAAGGGCTTGCACCAGCCGGGGGTGGCAATGGCCGTGACTGACGGCGGAATAGGCCCCCATCATGTCGAGATAGCGCCGGCCGCTATCGTCCCATAGATAGACGCCCTCGCCGCGCACCAGCACCACCGGCAGGGGGGCGTAGTTGTAGGCGCAATAACGTTCTTCCAACTCGATCATACGGTTCATGGCAGACACTCCCTGGGCAGACCGGCGGCAAAAAGATTACGGACCAGATGGGCGGTGATATCATCGGGATCGCGGGTGGGATTGAATTCGACGATCTCCATGCCGAGGAATCGCGGCCGCCGGCGGATGTGGCCGAGCACGGAAATCACTTCGGTGGCCCTGAGCCCGCCGGACACCGGGGTGCCGACGCCGGGCGCATCCAGAGGATCGACGGCGTCGATATCGATGGAAAGCCCGAAGCCGGCGGTGCCTTCGCCGGCGATGGCGAGTGCGTCTTCCATCACCCCATCGATGCCACGGGCCAGCACCTCGTCCATGAAGAAGACCTTGACGCCCAGGCGGTCGAGCAGTTCGGCTTCCCCGGGCTCGTAACTGCGAACCCCAACCAGGGCGACATGGGCGGGCTGCAGCACCGGCCCCGCGGCCGCCACCCCGGTGAGAGCATCAGGCCCAAAACCGAGCAAGCAGGCCAAGGGCATGCCGTGGAGCCAGCCCGAGGGACTGGTGTCCGGCACGTGGCTGTCCATGTGGGCGTCGATCCAGATCAGCCCAAGGGGCCCCTTGCGGTGCAAGGCATTGTGGACGCCGCTCCAGGTGCCGATGGCGGTGGTGTGGTCGCCGCCGAAAACCGTGAACCAGCTATTGCCCTCGACGGCGCCCTCGACGGCGCGGCTGAGTTTCCGGCAGAGCCCCGCGATCACCTGCACCGGATCGGTGTTGGCGGCACCATAGGCTGGCGTCAGCGTCTCGCACCATTCCGCGTCAACGCCGTTGCCCGTGAGCCACGGCACCAGCCCGGAGCCGAGAATCGCTTCCGGGCCGAACCGGCAACCCTCGTCGCGGGCGCCGATGCCCGAGGCGGCGCCAAACAGGCTGACCGGCTTCAAACATGAAAGCGGAGATAAGGAGTAGACAGACACGGAACAGCACCTCGTAGCGGGTGAAAGCCCTGGACACCTCCTTGATCCAAATAATACCTTATGTCAGGTAATGAAAAGTAAAGAAAGCGGTGCCGGGCATAGGTTCTAAAATTTAAATTGTAACTTATAAGTTATTAATTTTTATGTAGAAAAAAAAGGCCAAAAAATCCAGCGTTTTTTTCATGAAATATAACCACATTGGAATAAAATAACAAAAGAACTCATATATTCATTACTTTACAAGAACACGATAACTTAACCTAGTTTTTTGACTATTTATGGCATTGATTATGCTGATGATTCCAGGCCATCCGGAATTCACCCACATCGCCCGTCAAAAAACTATAATGGCGCCGAATTCATGGCTCCAAGGCAGCGACGAGGCACGACATGGCCGCATCAGTTTCTTCCTCCCCCGGCAAGGGTGGCCAAGATACCGGGAAAGCCGCCTTCCAATGGGATGACCCGCTGCTACTCGATCAGCTTTTGAGCGGGGAAGAACGCCTGATCCGCGATACCGCGCGGCAATATTGCCAGGACCGGTTGATGCCGCGGATCATCGAGGCCAACCGCACCGAACAGTTCGATCCCAAAATCCTCGCCGAGATGGGCGCCCTCGGTTTTCTCGGCCCCACCCTCAAGGACTATGGCTGCGCCGGGATCAATTACGTCAGCTACGGGCTCATCACCCGCGAGATCGAGCGCGTCGACAGCGGCTACCGTTCCGCCATGTCGGTCCAGTCGAGCCTGGTCATGCATGCCATCCATGCCTTTGGCAGCGACGACCAGCGGCAGAAATACCTGCCGGGGCTGGCGCGGGGCGAGACCATCGGCTGTTTCGGCCTTACCGAGCCCGATCACGGCTCCGACCCGGGATCGATGACGGCCCGGGCGCGCGCCGATGGCGACGGCTTTGTTCTCAACGGCGCCAAGAGCTGGATCACCAACGCCCCGATCGCCGACATCTTCATCGTCTGGGCCAAGAACGACGAGGGGACGATCCGCGGCTACATCCTCGAAGCGGGCATGAAGGGCCTCAGCGCCCCCGCCATGCAAGGCAAGTTCTCGCTCAGGGCGTCGAGCACCGGCGAGATCGTGATGGACGATGTTGCGGTGCCGGCGGACCAGGAGCTTCCCGGCGTCTCCGGCTTGCGGGGGCCTTTCGACTGTCTCAACCAGGCCCGGTTCGGCATCTCCTGGGGGGCGCTGGGCGCGGCCGAGTATTGCTGGATTACTGCCAGGGACTACACCCTTGGGCGCACACAGTTCGGCAAGCCGCTGGCGGCGAACCAGCTGATCCAGAAGAAGCTCGCCGACATGCAGACCGAGATCGCCCTCGGCCTTCAAGGCTGCTTCCGGCTGGCGCAGCTGATGGACGAAGGCCGCGCGACGCCGGAAATGATTTCCCTGCTCAAGCGCAACTCGTCGCTAAAGGCCTTGGACGTTGCCCGCACCGCCCGCGACATGCTGGGCGCCAACGGCATCTCCGACGAATATCACGTCATCCGCCATGTGATGAACCTGGAAACCGTCATCACCTATGAGGGCACCCACGACATCCATGCCCTGGTGCTGGGCCGCGCCCAGACCGGCATCTCCGCCTTCTAAAACGGACCAGCCCTCTGATTCCATGGGTTGAACGGGAATCCCCACATTTTCTTACCCCTGAGAGGCATCTTTTAGCCCTGTCACGTCAAATTGTGACAGAATGATAGATTTTGTTAACCATTCTCCCCTAAAATCGCGCGTAACCGCCAGGAAGGGGGCCCGGTTTGAGCTCGACCGAAAAATCCAGTGAGGACAAATTGCCACGTCAAGGTTTCCAGGGGCGCCGGCTCCGCGCGTTCGTGGACTGGCTGCACGTCCAGAACCTCTTCAAATGCCGGTTATGCTGGAAAATCGCATTTGCTGTCATGGTCAGCATCATCGCCATCGCAGCGGCAATTCTCATTCCATCCTACCAAGCCCACAAAAGCGAATTGATGGACAAACTGCACGCCAGCGGCAGGGCCGCGGTCATAACCGGATTCAAACTCCACGGCCATGGCGATCGCCACGATTTCTTGCTGGCCGGCAACTTGCTGGTTAAGGAAGGCCTGCTCAAGGGCGGAAGCCTCTACCGACCCGATGGCTCCTTGATCGGCCATTTCGGTGAAATCCCGCACTTGACCCCGGCACTCGCGGCACGGGACAAAATCATGTCCTTTCACCAGGCCGACGGCCAGCGCATGGATTTGATCTGGCCCATGGACCACACCGGCTTGCCGTTCACCGTCGTCGGCCGGCTCGATGCAACCATGATCGCGGATGAAATAACGGCCTATGGGATGCGGGTTACCGGCCTGGTCCTCATCGTCTCGTTGTTCGTCTGCCTTGCCACCATGTTCGCCCTGGGAAAAATCATTCTGGTGCCGCTTTTGCAGCTGAGGACCAGGTTGGCGGAAGCCGGCGATGATCCGGCCAACCCGGAAAACTATACTTTAAGCCTCGAACGCAGAGACGAATTCGGCGATGTGGTCGACCGATTCAA
>JAZFWG010000308.1:0-7248 GCA_036448135.1 Alphaproteobacteria bacterium | reverse complement strand
GCGCTGTCGGCCTCCACTTCCACATGCTGGATGTTGCGGTCGATACCGGGGTCGGCCCAGATCTCCAACCGGGTGCGCTCAGCCCCGATACCGGCGAGGCCGAGGGCGGCGGCGACATTGACGTTGGCCGGGAACCCCTTGGCGCCGTCCCCGGCGCTGCCATCGAAGACCTTGAGGGGCGCGGTCAGATTGTCGAGGCTGATGCCGTTCTTGATGAGATAGGGCGCGCCGGCGAGCCCCGCCGGCGGCTTGCGCGTCACCAGCTTGACCGAATGGATCTCACCTTGGGCGGCGGCGCGCACCGCATCGAGGCCCAACAAGGCCCCGGTGGGGACGATGATGCGCGCGCCATATTGTTCCGCTTTTGCAATTAATTCCGGGCGGTCCAGCAGGGCCCCGACGCTGAGCGGCATAAGGATACGGCCGGCTTCGATCGCCGCTTCGGCGATGTCTTTGAACACCGCGGCGGGCGCGCATTCGACCACCACATCGGCGGCCTCGGCCAGGGCCTTGAAGTCCAAGAGCGGCACCGGATGCCGGAATGCGGCCATGCGGCCTCGTGCCTTGTCACCATCGCGGGCGGCGATGGCGACGAGTTCAAGGCCTGTAATGCCGTGATCCAGACGCTCCGCCACGGCGGCGCCGATGGCGCCGAAGCCCGCGAGCCCGACGGCAAGGGTGCGGGTCCCGGATTGGGCCGGCGATGGGGTTTCGGGTCGGGCTGCAACCAAGGGTTCAACTCCTGTTGGCTATAAGGCGCGCTGGCGCCGGGGTGGTGAAGCTAGCGGGCTTAAGCTAGACTGACACATGGGCAAATTGCAAACCGGGAGCCATTGAGCGACCCCTGAAGCGCCTCAAATCAAGGATGTGGTTCGAGGCTAGAGTGAGATAGGAGATAAACATGGCGAAGCTGAGACATGTTGCGATGTCGGTTCCCGACCCCGAAAAGACCGCCGATTTCTATTGCCAGGCGTTCGACATGGTACGCGTGGGCACCACGGATTCTCCGTTGGCGAAGGGCGTCTTTCTCTCGGACGGGGTAATCACCCTGGCGCTGCTGAAATACAAGACCGACGAATATGCCGGTTATGTGGAAGGCGAGGACGAACGCGGCAAGGATTTTGTCGGACTCCACCATATCGGGTTCCATGTGGATGAACTGCGGGCCGCCGAAGGCAAGATCGAACAGGCCGGCGGCAAATATCTCATGGGGCGGCCAGAAGAAGACGCGCCCGACACGTTTTACGAAGAGAAATACCGCGATCCCAATGGCGTCATTTTCGACGTCACCCACCGTGGCTGGCACGATCGGTAAAGCCGTGAGAAACGCAATCAACGCGGCCATTTCAACCAGGGGAGCAAGATCAAGACGATGGTGATGTACAAATACAATTCCGCCGACAATCACCTCGACCAGCGCTGGGTGCCGCGCAATCTGTGGCAAGACCGGGTGGCCGCCAAATTCAAAGACCAAGCGCCCAAAATCATCGAAGTGGACGGCAAGGAATTGTGGAGCTGGGAAGGCAAGGTTGTTGGCGGGCGCGACGGCGGCACCGCCGACGGCAAGGACAATGCGACGGTGCTCGGCCAAGTCTTCGGCACCTCTGGCGCACGCCTTCCCGAAGGCTCGCTGCCGCCTGCGGACCCCGATCTTCTGCTCGAACATTTGGATTTCGGCAATATTTACGGCTATGTCGGCTTTGGCTCGACCCGCAAATGGGATATCGAAGATCCCGATCTCCGCCACGAGGTCTATCGCGTCTACAACGACTGGGTCATGGAACTGAACGCCCGTGACCCGGATCGGCTGATGATCTTACCGAATCTTCCGGTGTTCGATCCCGCGTCCGTGCCCGATGAAATTCGCCGGCTTGCCGCCATGGGCTGCAAAGCGGCCGAATTCGTGCCGTTCGATGGGGCCGAGCCCCTGTTTCACCAGGTCTGGGAGCCAACCTGGACGGCCTTCGAAGAAACCGGGGTGGTGTTCTCGGCCCATATCGGCGGCAGCGCCGAGACCACGATTCCGCCCGTGGGCCGGGGCGAGCGCATGGCGTATTTCTCTTGCGCGCCGTTCTCGCTGGCGCGGCCCATCGCCGATATCACCTATTGCGGCGCGTTACAGCGTCACCCGGGGCTGAAGGTGCTGTTCGCCGAGTGCCGTGCCGGATGGGTCCCGTTCCTGGTCTATTGGATGGATCGCCAAGCGGAGGAGCGCCCGGGCCTTTTCAAGGATACCGGTCTCGATATGCTGCCGAGCGAATATTTGAAGCGCCAAGCCCTGGTAACCTTCGAAGAGGATCATATCGCCGCGCAGATGATCTGCCATGATGACAACATCCTGCGCGACATATTGGCCTGGGGCGCGGACTATCCCCACCCCCAGGGCACATGGCCGGATCCGTCACCGATTTTCTACCAGATGTTCGAGGGCCAGACGCCCGAGTTCCGCCACGAGGTCGTCTATGAGCGCATGAGGCGCTTTTTCAACCTGAAAGGCCCCGGACCCGAGAACGTCGTGTCATTGGAAGACATTGCCGAGGACGGTGCCGGCCGGGTTCGCGAACATGCGAGCTTCGAATAACGCCCCATCCAAGACAGTTGCCGTCGAACTCGTCGATGCCCTCAGCGCGCTCGGCGTCCGGTACGTATTCGGGGTGCCAAGTGGCGGTTGGGTGGACTACATGGAAGCCCTGCGCAAGACCGACGGCATAGAATTCATCCTGACAACCCATGAAGGCGGCGGCGCCATGATGGCCGATGTCTGCGGGCGCCTGGGTGACGCGCCGGGCGTCTGCTTCGGGACCTTGGGCCCCGGCGCAACCAACTTGGCCACCGGCGTCGGCGGCGCCATGCTCGATCGTTCGCCGATGATCGCTTTCACCGATGAAATCCCATCGCCGATGCGCGGGCGCACCACCCAAATGGGCATCGATCACCAGGCGCTGTTCGCACCCTTGACCAAGAAGACCACGCGGCTTCGCGCCGAAGCGGTCAAGTCCACCTTGTTCGACGCCGCCCAGGTGGCTTTGTGCGGCCGGCCCGGGCCGGTCCATGTGGGCCTTCCGCTGGGAATGTCGGCCGAGACCGCGGGTGCCGAAGACCTCGCGTTCGTGCCTCCGCCACCACCGCCCGCCGCCGACCCGGTGCTGCTCAAGCAAGCGAGCGATTTGTTCTCAGGCGCCCGCAAGCCATTGCTCGCCGTCGGCCTCGGTGCCGTCCTTGCCAGGGTCGAGACGGAAATTCTTGCCCTGGCGGAGACGCACAAGATCCCTGTGGTCCTGACGCCGATGGCGAAGGGCATGCTGGCGGAAGACCACCCATCCTATGCGGGGGTCCTGTTCCACGCCCTCAGCGACATGGTCGGCGAAACCCACGCCCAAGCCGATCTTGTCATCGGCGTGGGCTACGACCCGGTCGAGTTCAACTACGAATCCTGGCTCCCCGAAGGCGCGGCGCTGATCAGCTTCGACATCGAACCGGTCGACATAGACACCGATGCCCATAGCCTGGCGGTGGACGCGCCCGGCGACATTCGGGCGTCGTTAGACGCACTTTTGGCTTTGCCTGCCACGCCCAATGGGTGGGACCTCGGCGCCATGGCCCAGCGCCGGTCAGCCATGTTCGCCAGGCTCGCGCCCTCCAACCAAGGCTTCGGCCCGCAAGGCTTTGGCCCAAAGGGAGCCCTGGCGGCACTCCGTGACGCACTGCCCCCAGACGGCATCATGACCTGCGACGTGGGAGCCCACACCCACATCATCGGCCAGCTCTGGGCCACGCCGGCGCCGGGGCTGCAGATCATGACCAACGGCTGGTCGACCATGGGTTTCGGTATCCCATCGGCCATCGCCGCCAAGCTGATGTATCCGGAGAAAAGCGTATGCACGGTGGTGGGGGATGGCGGATTCCTGATGACCGCTGGGGAAATCGCCACCGCCGTCCGCTACAACCTCAACATCGTAATCATCCTATTGACCGACAACGAACTCGCCTTGATCCGCATCAAGCAGGAGAACAAGGGCAACCCGATCTACGGCACCCCGGTGCGGGACGGGGGAACCATCGGCGGCGACAATATTTTCGGCGCTGCGGTGCGCACCGCTCACGGTGCCGCAGAGTTGCGCATGGAACTGGAAGCCGCCTTGGCCGCGGATGGTCCGGTTGTTGTCGAGGTCCCCATCGATGCCGGCGAATATGACGACGTGGTGCTGAAAAATGATCGGCCGTGACCGAGCACCTTTTCTTGCATCGCCCGGCTAGAAAAGGTTGATCCAATTGCTGTCGCGTGTGATGGGGAAGATGTTGCCTATGACGGCCAGCGGCCATTGGATGATCAGGATCTTATGGAATAGCGCGTAGGCCGCGATCCACATCGGCACGGCAATGCTGAGCGTCATCTTCCATGTCTCCTTGCCCTCGAAACGCATGTAGCCGACCAGGAACAGGAACATCGACGGCAACAGCCCGACAACAGCGGCGGCGGCGAAGAAGGCCAACAGCCAGCCGAAATAGTTCGCCGCGCGGATGAAGATGGTCCTGACGTCGAGATCGCCGTAATCCGCCTGGATGTCGAAATGGACGTCATTTTGGCCGGTCTTGAAGGCATCGGAAGCGGTGGTGGCGCGGGCATCATCGACGCTGCTGTGATCACCCTCTGCGGTCGCCATGGCCGGCGCCCTGGCCGGCGCCAAGAACAGCCCCGTCAGGATCAGCCCGCCGGTGAAGAACATCCCGGCATAGCTAATAACCTGTGGCACGAGCTTGGCGCCGAAATCCCAGTTCCAGGATACATAGATAGACGCCGTGAACATCGCCAGGATCGCGAAGGCGAAATACATGTTGGGATTGAGGTTCTGGCGCTGGAACGCGAAGCGCATTGCACTGGCCTCACCCGAGCGCCTGCGCTTGATATAGCGCCGGATGACCGGGCTCAGCAAGCCGTAGACCGTCATGAACAATATGATCGAGACCCACGGCATGAACTCGCCCTCGCGGTAGATCCACAGCCATTCCCATTCGTAGCGAGAGACCGAGATGAACATGTAGCGTTCAACCAGCCCGCCCAGCACGAAACCCAGGATCAGCGGCGGCCGCGGCCAGCGCAGCCGCTTCATCATCCAGCCGATGAAACCGAATATCAGTAGCGCCGAGATGTCACCCCAATCGTTCTGGCCCTGGAAGGCGCCGATAAAGGTGATCGCCAGGACCACGGGCGCGAGAATGCCGATCCGCACCAACGCAATCTTGGCGAGCTGTCCGGTGAACGCAAAACAAATACCGGCGCCGAGGATGTTGGCGATGGCAACCGACCACACCAGCGTGTAGGTGATGTCGAGCCGATTGGTCAGCATCTCGGGTCCCGGCAGGAGGCCGTGAATCAGGAAGGCGCCCAGGATCAGCGCCATCGACGCCGAGCCCGGCACGCCGAAGGCGATGGTCGGAAGCAGCGCGCCGCCTTCCTTGGCGTTGTTCGAGCTTTCGGACGCGATCACCCCGCGCACGTCGCCCTTGCCGAAAGTCAGGCCCGAATCCTTGATCGAGCGAACCGCGTGGCCGTAGGCAACCCAGTCGATGATCGCGGCGCCGATCCCGGGGACGGCGCCCAGGCAGGAACCGATCGTTGCGCAGCGGAACACTAGGAACTTATTGCGCATGACGTCCTTGACGCCCTGCCACTGCTGCCAGCGCGAGCCGGCATCGGTCCCGCCCGAGATCGTTTGTCGGGTGATTACCATGTCGGCGATTTCGGGAACGGCGAACAGGCCGAGCGCCAGCGGCACCACCGGCAATCCGTCATAAAGGTAGAGCGTATCGAAGGTCCAGCGCAGGGTGCCGGTCTGCGGATCGTCGCCTGCGGTCGCCACCAACAGCCCGATGCATGCCGCGGCGAGGCCCTTAAGCGGCGTGCTGCCGCTGAGGACGGCCACCAGCGACAGGCCGAAAACGCAGATCGCCAGCAGTTCCGGCGAGCGAACCTCCATGATGATCGGGCGGATGATCGGCACCGCCAGCGCCAGCAGCATGGCGCCATAGAGCCCGCCGATCACCGAGGCGGTGAATGCCGCGCCGAAGGCCCGTCCCGCCTCGCCCTTGCGCGCCATCGGATAGCCGTCGAGGATGGTCGCCGCCGAGCCGACGGTCCCCGGCACCCCGAAGAGGACGGCCGGGATGGTGTCCGAGGTCACCACCACCGCTTGCAGGCCCATCAGGAAGGCGAGCGCCGTATAGGGGTCCATGTTGAAGGTAAAGGGCAGCAACAGCGACAGACCGACCAGTCCGCCCAGACCGGGGATCACACCCAGGACCAATCCGATAATCACGCCAAGGAAAAGAAAAGACAGGCGCAAAGGGTCCGACAATGCCACGGCGGCCTTGATCGCCATGTCCATCATGCCGACTTCCATTGACTATACGTCTCCCATCGGACTGTTTGTCTACCTCGCGTTGTGGGTCTTTAGGTGGCAATTCCAGAGCTTACGCAAATTCACTACCATGTCCAACGCCGCCGATAAAGAAAGCGGCGGCTCCGAACAACCGCCGCTTTCCAATATCCTTGAATCGCCAAGACCACGGAGGCCCCGACCAAACTGGCCGGGGCCTCTTAGGTTTCGGTGATTACTTACCGAAGATCAGTTTGCGTGCTTGGGCAACGACTTTCGGGTTCGCGTTCTTGAACGCCGTGGCGACGAATTTTTGAATATCGGCGCCGGAGCTTGGGATGATGCGCAAACGCCGCTTCTTGGCATCGGCGACGTAAGCCGGATCCTTCACCATTTTGGCGAAGGCCGCGCGCAACGGCGCAACCAAGTTCTTTGGCGCGCCGGGTGGCAGGGCTAGGCCACGGCCGATGACGCCGAGCGGTGCCATGAACTGAACGATGGGTTTGTATTTGTCCGCCACCACGTCCTTCAGCATCGGCACGTTGGGCAAATCAGGGTCTTTCCAAACCCCGGTTTGCATGATCGCTTTGGCGAAGATCTTGCCATCCTTGTCCTTCTTGAACCAATGGGGGACCTTCGAATTCCAGGCCAACCAGTTGAAGCCGGTGCCCTGATGCTCGTTCTGTTCCATGGCCAGGATGGTCTTGGAAGAACCCTTGTAGCCCGAGACCTGCTTGATCTTGAGGCCGAGCATCACCTTCATCATCCGCGGGATCAGGAACGACGTCGATCCGGGACCGTTGTTGCCGATAACTACCCTTGTCTTCTTCATGTCCTGCCACGTCTTGATGCCGGCATCGGTGCGCAGCAC
>JAZFWG010000307.1:0-13022 GCA_036448135.1 Alphaproteobacteria bacterium | reverse complement strand
GAGAGCGCGGAAAGTCCTAAAAATCCCCATGGGTCCCATAGGTGTCCGGGTTTTTTTCGGCGGAAACCGGTTTTTCCTGGACCCGGCGGTCCAGCCCTCTAAATTGCATTACCGACCTGCCAGGAGTCATTCGTGCCGCTCACACCAGAACAGCTTGCCGAGATCGAAGCCGTCCGCGCCCAGTCCCAACAAACCCGGCGTCCGACCGTGGCCGCGCTCGAGGACATCCTCTATCAGCCCATCGATGTGCTCGATCACGGCTTCGTCCGCGTCGTCGATTATATGGGGGATGACGGCGCCATCGTGCAGGCGGCGCGGGTGTCCTACGGCAAGGGCACGCGCAAGGTGAGCGAGGACCAGGGGCTCATCAACTACCTGATGCGCCACCGCCACACCACGCCGTTCGAAATGTGCGAGATCAAGTACCATATCAAGCTGCCGATCTTCATCGCCCGGCAGTGGATCCGCCACCGCACCGCCAACGTCAATGAATATTCGGCGCGCTATTCGATCCTCGACAAGGAGTTCTATATCCCCGCGCCCGAGCACCTGGGGGTGCAGTCACGGTCAAACCAACAGGGCCGTGGCGAGGCGCTGGAAGGCGCCGAAGCCAAGCGCGTCCTGGACATCCTGCGCAACGACGCCGAACAGGCCTATGGCGGCTACACCGAGATGCTGAATGCGGATGAGGCCGGCCAAACCCTCGATGAAGAGCGTAGCGGGTTGGCGCGGGAACTGGCGCGGATGAACCTGACCCTCAATTACTATACCCAGTGGTACTGGAAGATCGACCTGCACAATTTGCTGCATTTCCTGTCGCTGCGCGCCGACGACCACGCCCAGTTTGAGATCCGCGTCTATGCCGAGGCCATGATGGAAACGCTCAAGCGTTGGTTGCCGCTGACTTACGATGCGTTCCTGCAATACCACATGGGCGGCGTGCAGCTGTCCGCCAAGGGGCTCGAAGTGGTGAAACGCCTACTCGATGGCGAGAAGGTGGAGCGGAAGGAATGCGGCCTCAGTGCGCGGGAATGGCGCGAACTGATGGCGACGCTCGGCCGCGAAGGCTAGCCTTTACGGCAAGCTCTTTACTGAATGACGATCTTGGGCGCCGCGCGGGCGCTCATGTCCCTGGTCGCGGCGAGGCGCTGCCACACCCGGTCGGCGATTTCGCGGAAGCATTTGCCATGTTCGCTTTCGGGATCGGACACCGTGATCGGCCTGCCGCCGTCCGAGGTTTCACGGATGGCGATGGCGAGGGGGACCTCGCCCAGGAAGTCGGTGCCCAGCCTCTCGGCCTCGGTGCGGGCACCGCCATGGCTGAAGATCTCAGAACGTTCGCCGCAATGGGGGCAGGTGAAGTAGCTCATATTCTCGATGATGCCGAGCACCGGCACATCGACCTTGCGGAACATGTTGAGCCCCTTGCGGGCATCCAAGAGGGCGATGTCCTGGGGGGTGGAGACGATCACCGCGCCGGCCAGCGGCACCTTTTGCGCCATGGTCAGCTGGGCATCGCCGGTCCCCGGCGGCATATCGACGACGAGGACATCGAGCTCGCCCCATTCCACGTCCTTGAGCATCTGTTCCAACGCCCCCATGACCATGGGGCCGCGCCAGATCATCGGGGTTTCCTCGGCCACCAGGAAACCGATCGACATGCATTTGACGCCGAACTTCTCCATCGGGATCAGCACCTTGCCGTCGGGCGAGGTGGGCCGGCCGGTGATCCCCATCATGCGCGGCAGCGACGGCCCGTAGATATCGGCGTCCAACAGCCCGATGCGGTGGCCGGCGGCCTTGAGGCCAAGGGCAAGGTTGACGGCGATGGTGGATTTGCCGACCCCGCCCTTGCCCGACGCCACCGCGATGATGGCTCCGACATCGGGCAGTAGCATCTTTTCACCGGCGCCCGCAGGGGCGCTGTGTGTTGGCCCAGCGCTGGCGGCTGGGTCCGGCTTGGCAGGATGGGACTGGCGTTCGGCGGTCAGCACCACGGTCGCCGAGGTCACGCCGTCGAGCTTCATCACCTCATCCTCGGCGGCCTGGCGCAGGGGCTCGAGCTCGGAGCCGCGCTCGGGCTCGACCTCGATGGCGAAACCGATATTGCCGTCCTTGATGACGATTCCCGAGACCCGGCCCAGGCTGACGATATCGCTGCCGTGGCCGGGATCGACGACCCCCTTGAGGGCATCGAGGATTTGCTGTTCGCTGATCATGGCGCTCCCGCATCCATTTTTGACCGCGCCGGATTGTCCCTGCGCGTTGCGTATGGCCGCTAGCTGTCATATAAGGCACCAGGACGAAGTTTCAAAGCCAAAGCCACGGATCGGCCCCGTCCCGGGGCCGGGTTGGCTCGGCTGCAACCAGGGAGACCAGATCGATGTCATGGAGCAATCAAGGTGGCGGAGGCCCCTGGGGTGGCGGCCGCGGTGGCGGCGGCGGTCCGGGTCAGCCACCGGATTTCGACGAGTTGTTGCGCCGGGGCCAGGAAGGCTTGAAGCGGCTCATTCCCGGCGGCGCCGGCGGCGGCCGGGGGATCGCCCTTATCGGCTTGGTCGCGGTGGCGATCTGGCTGGCGAGCGGCGTTTATCGGGTCCAGCCCGACGAACAAGGCGTGGTGCTGCGCTTCGGCGAGGCGATCTACACCACCACGCCGGGCCTGCATTACCACTGGCCGACGCCGATCGAGTCGGTGTTGACCCCGAAAGTCACCCGGGTCAACCGGGTCGATATCGGCTTTCGCTCGGTCGGCCGGCGCGGCGGTGAGCTCGCGACCCGCGATGTCACCGAGGAAAGCCTGATGCTGACCGGTGATGAGAACATCGTCGACATCAATTTCACGGTGTTCTGGCTGATCAAGGACGCGAAAATGTTCCTGTTCAACATCCGGGCGCCGGAACTCACCATCAAGATGGCGGCGGAAAGCGCCATGCGCGAGATCATCGGCAAAACCCCGATCCAGCCGATCCTCGCCGAGGGACGGCGCAAGGTCGAGCAGGACACGGAAGTCCTGTTGCAAAGGGTCCTCGATGACTATGGCTCCGGCATCCAGATTACCCAGTTGCAGTTGCAGAAGGTCGATCCGCCGGGCCCGGTGGTCGATTCCTTCCGCGACGTGCAGCGCGCCCGCGCCGACCTCGAGCGCCTGCGCAACGAGGCCGAGGCCTACCGCAACGACATCATCCCCCGCGCCCGTGGTGAAGCGGCCAAGCTGGTCCAGGACGCCGAGGCCTACAAGCAGGAGGTGGTGGCCCGGTCCGAGGGTGACGCCAAGCGATTCCTCTCGGTCTACAACGAATACAAAATGGCCAAGGAGGTCACGACCCAGCGCATCTATCTCGAGACCATGGAGGAAATCCTGCGCCGCACCAACAAGATCATCATCGATTCAGCGGCCGGTAGGGGGCCGGGCGTGGTGCCCTATCTGCCCTTGCCCGAAATCCAGACACGCACCCAGGGAGGGGCAAAATGAACAACAAGGTTCTGACCATCATCGGCATCTTGGGTATTGGCCTGGTCATCCTCATCTTTAGTTCCGTGTTCACGGTTCATCAGACCGAACAGGCCCTGGTGCTGCAATTCGGCGAGGCCAAACGGGTGATACAGGATCCCGGCCTCAAGTTCAAAACCCCCTTCGTCCAGAACGTGATTTTCTATGACCGCCGCGTGCTTGACCTCGACCCGCCGGCGGAAGAGGTGATCGCATCCGACCAGAAGCGCTTGGTGGCGGATGCCTATGCCCGCTACCGCATAGTCGATCCCCTGAAGTTCTTCCAGACCGTCGGCACCGAGGCCGGCCTTCGGATACGGCTTTCGCGGGTCATCAATGCCAGTCTCCGCAGCGTCATCGGCGGCGTCACCTTGGCGTCGGTGTTGTCGGAGGAACGGGCCGCGATCATGACGGCGATCAAGAATCGGGTGAACGGCGAGGCGAGCGATTTCGGCGTCGACGTCATCGATGTCCGTCTGCGCCGCACCGATCTTCCCGCCGCCAACTCGGAAGCGGTCTATGCCCGCATGAAGTCCGAACGTGATCGCGAAGCCCGCGAGTTCCGCGCCCAGGGCGCCGAAATAGGCCAGCGCATCCGCTCTCGGGCCGACCGCGAGCGTACCGTGATCCTGGCCGAGGGCCAGAAGCAGGCGCAGTTCCTGCGCGGCGACGGCGATGCGATATCGGTCAAGATCTACGCCGATGCGTTCGGACAGGATGTCGAGTTTTTCGCCTTCTACCGGTCGATGCAGGCCTACCGGGAATCGCTCGGCAGCGACACCACCATGGTGTTATCACCGGATAGCGATTTCTTCCGCTTCTTCGGCAACCTCAAGGGGAAAAGGTCAACTCCGAAGAAATAGCGGTTGCCACGCCTGGAGATTGGCGCAGGCATGGCACCGGACGGGCGGTGATAGAGACATGGGGTCATGCCGATAGAACTCGTCACCGCCTTGGCCTTGGTCCTGGTGATCGAAGGTGCATTTTACGCCCTGTTCCCCAGCCGCATGAAGCGGGCCATAGCCGTACTTCTTGGGGTCCCCGACGGCAATTTGCGTGTCGCCGGGCTTGTCGCGGTTGCCCTCGGGGTCGGCATCGTGTGGCTGCTCAGGGGATGATGGCGCCGCCAAGACCACCCATAAGGCCACCCAATCGGTCCCTTGATTCGAGGATGGTTAGATCAAATATCTTGGGCAAGATGCCATACATAAACCATATTTGTTTCCTATCTCCCCACCCTGCTTAGATGCCGTCCCATCGATGAGATTTACCGGAGACTTCCTTTGGACCACAGACTGATAAAAGACATGATGACCGGCCATGGCGCCGGCAACCGCCAGGGCACCGCCGTGATAGGGTCGCGGGCCCGGGGCATGGTGTTGGCGATCCTTGCGGTTTTCGTCCTTATTGTGCCAAATCCCGCATTGTCGAAGGGGGCGCCGGACAGCTTCGCCGACCTCGCCGAGCGGCTGCTGCCCGCGGTGGTCAACATCTCGACCACCCAGGTGACCCGGGAGGGGAAAAAGCGCGGACCGGAAATACCCCAGTTCCCGCCGGGATCGCCGTTCGAGGAATTCTTCCGCGATTTCCTGGAGCGCAACCGTCCCGACGCCCCGCCCCGGCGGGTGACATCGCTTGGCTCGGGGTTCGTCATCGACAAGTCGGGCTATGTCGTCACCAACAACCACGTCATCGAGGAGGCCGACGAAATCACCGTCATTCTTCAGGATGACACCAATTTGAAGGCCAAGATCGTCGGCCGTGACGCCAAGACCGATCTGGCGTTGCTCAAGGTCGAACCCAAGAAGCCGCTGACCGCATTGAAGTTCGGCAATTCCGACGTCGTCCGGGTCGGCGACTGGGTCATTGCCATCGGCAATCCCTTCGGTCTTGGCGGCACCGTGACCGCGGGCATCATCTCGGCCCGCGCCCGGGACATCCGCTCGGGCCCTTATGACGACTATCTGCAGACCGACGCCTCCATCAATCGCGGCAATTCCGGGGGGCCGATGTTCAACCTCAAGGGCGAGGTCATCGGCGTGAACACCGCGATCTTCTCGCCGTCGGGTGGCAGCGTCGGCATCGGCTTCGCCATTCCCTCGGCATTGGCCAAGAACGTGATCGACCAGCTGCGCAAGCATGGCCGGACACGGCGCGGCTGGCTCGGGGTTCGCATTCAGTCGGTGACCGAGGAAATCGCCGAAAGCCTCAGCCTCGACAAGGCGGAAGGCGCCCTGGTCGCCGGGGTCACGGACGATGGGCCGGCGAAATCTGCCGGCATCGAGGCCGGCGACGTGATCCTGCGCTTCGACGGCAAATCAGTGACCGTAATGCGCAAGTTGCCGCGAATTGTCGCCGAGACACCTATCGACAAGGAAGTCGATGTCGAGATATGGCGCAAGGGCGCGAAAATAATCGTCAAGGTCGCAATCGGGGAACTCAAGGAATCCGCCGAGAAGAAATCAAGCCCGCCGAAATCGGCCCAGAAGAATACCGTCAAGCTGCTGGGTCTGACGCTGTCGTCGATCACGCCGAAGCTGCGGCAACGCTACAAGCTCGAGGACAACACCAAGGGCGTGATCATCACCGCGGTCGAGGACCCCAGCCCCGCCAAGAAGAAGGGCCTGCGCGTCGGCGACGTCATCCTAGAGATCAGCCAGGACAAGGTTTCGGCCCCGGCCGAAGTCCAAGCCAAGGTGACAACCGCCCGGTCGGCCAAACGCAAATCCGTATTGCTGTTGATCGAGCGCAAGAAAGACCAGCGTTTCGTGGTCTTGCCCATCGGCAAAACATAACCCGTTGGCGCCCATGTTTGATCGTGGGTTCGATGGCGGGCGGTTCTTGAGGCGGTGTCCCGCGCGGGGCGCCGCCCTTTTTCGTAGGCCGCGGCCCCGGCGATTTTTCGCCCCGGGGGCTGGAAAACGGGACCCCCGGGGAGTAGTAATGCCCAGCCCCGACGAAGCCCGTCCACGTCACAGGAGTCAGCCGTGAGCCCCCAACCCCTTCTGCGCCCCTTCGCGGGCCTGCGTCCCGCCCCCCAATATGCCGCCGATGTCGCGGCACCGCCCTATGACGTGGTCTCGACCGAGGAAGCCCGCGTGCTCGCCCGGGACCGGCCGCTCAGTTTCCTGCACATTTCCAAGCCGGAGATCGACCTGGATGAAGGCACGAATCCGTTCTCGCCGGCGGTCTATGCCAAGGGGGCGGAGAACCTGGCCCGCATGGTGGGCGACGGCGTGCTCAAGCGCGATGCCGCGCCGTGTAATTACGTCTACCGTCTGAAGATGGGCGCGCGCGTGCAGACCGGGATCGTCGGCGGCGGCTCGGTCGCGGCCTATAACGACAACCGCATCCGCCGCCACGAACTCACCCGTCCCGACAAGGAAGACGACCGTGTCCGCCAGATCGAGGCCACCGGGGCGGTGACCGGCCCGGTCTTCACGGTCCACCGTGATGACCCGGCCCTCGCCGATGTGGTGGCGCGCACGGTGGCCGGTGCCCCGGCCTACGAGGTCGAGCTCGCCGGTGTCATCCATACCCTTTGGGTGGTCGACGGCGCGGACGACATCGCCGCCATCAGCGACGCCTTCGATGCCATGGACGTGATCTATATCGCCGACGGTCATCACCGCTCCGCCGCCGCGTCGCGGGTCGCCGCGGGCCGCGCCGCGGCGGATCCCAAGGCCAATGGCAACCGCCCTTACGATTATTTCCTGGTGGTGAGCTTCCCGGCCTGCGAAGTGCAGATCTACGACTACAACCGCGTGGTCAAGGACCTGAACGGGCTGTCGGTGGAAAACTTCCTCGACCGGGTGGCGGCGGTGTTCGACGTGACCGCAGTGGATGCGCCGGCCAAGCCCGAGCGCACCCATGAATTCGGCATGTTTCTCGCGGGCCAATGGTACCGCCTCGTGCTCAAGGACGGGCCGGGCCCGGGGACGCCGCCGGTGGCGCGGCTCGACATCAGCCTGTTGCAGGAGCGCCTGTTGGGCCCGGTGCTCGGCATCGGCGATCCCCGTACCGACAAGCGCATAGACTTCGTCGGCGGCATTCGCGGCATGGCGGGGCTGGAGGCGCGCGTCAAAGGGGAATGGGCGGTGGCTTTCGCGCTCTATCCGACATCCATCGAAGACCTGATGGCGGTGGCCGATGCCGGTGAGGTGATGCCGCCGAAATGCACCTGGTTCGAACCCAAGCTGGCCGACGGGCTGGTTTCGCTGGTTCTCGACTAGGCACGGGGGACGCCCCGCCTTCGCAACCATGACCGACGACAGCGCCACCACCGTGTTCGTCATCGCCGGGCCGACGGCGAGCGGCAAGTCGGACCTGGCGCTGGTCCTTGCCGAGCGCCTTGGCGGCATCGTCATCAATGCCGACAGCATGCAGGTCTACCGTGATATTCCCATCCTCACCGACCAGCCCGGCGCCGACACTTGCGCCCGGGCGCCCCACCGGCTTTACGGCGTGCTCGACGGCGCCGATGCCTGTTCCGCCGGGCGCTGGCGGTCCATGGCCCTGGGCGAAATCGCCATCGCGCTCAAGGCCGGCCAAGCGCCCATCGTCGTGGGCGGGACCGGGCTTTACCTCAGGGCCTTGATCACAGGCCTTGCCGCCATACCCGAGATCCCGGATGAGGTGCGCGCGGCGGCGCGTGCGCGCCATGGCCAGCTCGGCGGTGAAGCGTTTCACCGTGAGCTGGCGGCGCGGGATGCGGACATGGCGCACCGGCTCGAACCGGGGGATTCCCAGCGCCTGATCCGGGCCTGGGAGGTGCTGGAAGCCACCGGCCGGTCGCTGGCATCGTGGCACAAGCAGCAGGGCAAGGTGACCCAAGCCCCGGCGCTGCAGGACATACAATTCAAAACCATCCTGTTCCTGCCGCCACGGCCCGACATCTACCGGGCCTGCGATCGGCGCTTCCAACGCATGATCGCAAATGGCGCGATCGACGAGGCCAAGGCCCTGGCGGGACGCGATCTCGACCCCGCCCTACCGGTGATGAAGGCGCTGGGGGTCAAGGATCTCCTCGCCCATATTCGCGGTGAGGTCAGTCTGGACGACGCCACGGCCCGGGCCCAAAGGCGGATCCGAAACTATGCCAAACGTCAGATGACCTGGTTCCAGGGTCAGATGATGGCGCAAATGACGTTTAAAACGCAATATTCAGAAAGTTTTAACGAAAAAATCTTTTCATATGTTATAAAATAACTCTTGACCCGGTGGCGGTGACGGATTAGGTTTTGCCCCCGCTCCCCGCCGGGTTGCCTGGGAGGCCCGGGTTCCTTGGTGGAACCGGTCGTGCAAAGACGGTGGGGACCAAATTCGCATAAGCCCGGTCCTGTCTTGGCCGGGCGATTTGTTCCCGAAATGGCGGGAATTCGTTATCCGAGGCTAAGGACGAGTGAGATGGCAAAGAAGAAATTGACCGGTTCGGAGATCGTGCTGAAGGCGTTGCGGGACGAAGGTGTCGATGTCATCTTCGGCTATCCCGGCGGCGCCGTCCTGCCGATCTATGACAGCCTGTTCCAGCAGAAGGCCATCCGTCACATTCTGGTGCGCCAGGAAGGCGGCGCGGTCCATGCCGCCGAAGGCTATGCGCGTTCGACCGGCAAGGTCGGCGTGGTGCTGGTCACCTCCGGTCCTGGCGCCACCAATGCCGTCACCGGGCTGACCGACGCCCTGATGGACAGCATTCCGCTGGTCTGTATCACCGGCCAGGTGCCGACCCACCTGATCGGCAATGACGCCTTCCAGGAGGCCGACACCACCGGCATCACGCGGCCCTGCACCAAACACAATTACCTGGTCAAGGACATCGGCGATCTGGCGCAGGTGGTCCACGAGGCCTTCTATGTGGCGCGCAGTGGGCGGCCGGGCCCGGTGGTGATCGATCTGCCCAAGGACGTGCAGCAGGCCGCGGCGCCGCTGGCCCGCAACAAGCCGCCGGCCCGGCACCACGGCTACCGTCCGCAAAAGAAGGGCGATCCCGAACGGATCGACCGGGCGCTGGACCTGATCCAGGCCGCCAAGCGGCCGCTCTTCTACACCGGCGGCGGCGTCATCAATTCCGGTCCGGCGGCGGCGCGGCTACTCACGGCCCTGGTGCGCACCAGCGGCTTTCCCTGCACCAACACCCTGATGGGGCTCGGCGGATTTCCGGCGTCGGAGTCCAGCTTCCTCGGCATGCTGGGGATGCACGGCACCTATGAAGCCAATCTCGCCATGTACAACTGCGATCTTATGATCAATGTCGGCGCGCGGTTCGATGACCGGGTGACGGGCAAGATTTCCGAGTTCTCGCCGAATTCGAAGAAGATCCACATCGATATCGATCCTTCGTCGATCAACAAGAACGTCATGGTGGATCTGCCGGTCATCGGCGACGTCGCCACGGTGCTGCGCCAGATCACCAACCGGTGGAAGGAGCGCAAAATCCGCCCCGACAAGAAGGCCCTGGCCAGGTGGTGGAAACAGATCGATACATGGCGCAAGCGTGACTGCCTGAACTACCAGTCCTCGGACGAGATCATCAAGCCGCAATATGCGCTGGAAAGGCTCGAGGCCCTGACCAAGGGCCGGGACCGTTACATCACCACCGAGGTCGGCCAGCATCAGATGTGGGCGGCCCAGTTCCTCAAGTTCGACACGCCGAACCACTGGCTGACGTCCGGTGGCCTTGGGACCATGGGCTATGGGCTGCCGGCGGCCATCGGCGCCCAGATCGCCCATCCCGATGCCCTGGTCATCGATGTTGCCGGCGAAGCGTCGATCCTGATGAACATTCAGGAAATGTCGACGGCATGCCAGTACCGGCTGCCGGTGAAGGTGTTCATCCTCAACAACGGCTATATGGGCATGGTGCGCCAGTGGCAGGAACTGCTCTATGGCGGGCGCTATGCGGAAAGCTATATGGAGTCCTTGCCGGACTTCGTGAAACTGGCCGAAGCCTTCGGCGCCACCGGCTTGCGCGCCGATGCGCCCGGCGAGGTCGATGGCGTCATCAAGGAGATGATCGCCGCCAAGGGACCGGTGATCGCCGATATCGTGGTCGATCCGGCGGAAAACTGTTTCCCGATGATTCCCTCCGGCGCCGCCCATTGCGAAATGCTTCTCGGCCCCAACGACAAGGCCAAGAAACCTGTATCGGAAGAGGGCATGGTGCTGGTATAGCCACCGCCATTGAATTCATGGGGAGTTAGCAGTGGTGGAAGACGCGGTTGAAAGACATACCATCTCGGTTCTCGTCACCAACGAGGCCGGTGTGCTGGCGCGGGTGATCGGTCTGTTCTCGGGCCGCGGCTACAACATCGAGAGCCTCACCGTCGCCGAGGTCGACGCCGCCAAGTCCCTGTCGCGGATCACCGTCGTCACCACCGGCACGCCGATGATCATCGAACAGATCAAGGCCCAGCTCAACCGGCTGGTGCCGGTCTACAAGGTCAGCGATCTGACCATCGAAGGCCCCCATGTGGAACGCGAGCTGGCGTTGGTCAAGGTCGCGGCCACCGGCAACAAGCGGGTCGAATCCTTGCGCATCGCCGACATCTTTCGCGCCCGCGCGGTGGACAGCACCGACAAGTCTTTCGTCTTCGAATTGACCGGCTCGACCGACAAGCTCAAGGCCTTCGTCAAGCTGATGATCCCATTGGGCCTGGTCGATATCTCGCGCACCGGGGTCGTGGCTATTGCCCGGGGCGATAAGCCGATCTAAAACCAAGATTCAAACCATGCCCTCGAGCACCGGGGGAACACCAATCGGGAAGAACCAAAGGAAACCACTCATGCGCGTCTATTACGATCAGGATGCCGACGTAAACCTCATCAAATCGAAGAAGGTCGCCATCATCGGCTATGGCAGCCAGGGCCATGCCCATGCCCTCAATCTCAAGGATTCGGGGGTCAAGGAGGTGAAGGTCGCCCTGCGCAGCGGTTCCGCCAGCATCAGTAAGGCCGAGGGTGCCGGGCTCGAGGTGGTGACGCCGGCCGAGGCCGCCAAATGGGCCGATGTGCTGATGGTGGTGGTTCCCGACGAGCTGGCGGCGGCGCTCTACCGCGACGATCTTCACGACAATATGAAAGAGGGTGCGGCGCTCGCCTTCGCCCACGGCCTCAACATCCATTTCAGGCTGATCGAGCCCAGGGCCGACTTCGACGTCTTCATGGTCGCGCCCAAGGGGCCGGGACACACCGTGCGCTCAGAATATGAACGCGGCGGCGGCGTGCCTTGCTTGCTGGCGGTGGACCAGGATGCCACCGGCAATGCCCATGAGATCGGACTGTCCTACGCGGCGGCCATCGGCGGCGGCCGTGCCGGGGTGATCGGCACCACCTTCCGCGAGGAGTGTGAGACCGATCTGTTCGGGGAACAGGCGGTACTGTGCGGCGGCCTGACATCGCTGATCCAGGCCGGGTACGAGACTCTGGTCGAGGCTGGTTACGCCCCGGAAATGGCCTATTTCGAATGCCTCCACGAGGTCAAGCTGATCGTCGATCTGATCTATGAGGGCGGCATCGCCAACATGCGCTATTCGATCTCCAACACCGCCGAATATGGCGATCTCAGCCGCGGGCCCCGGCTCATCGACGCTAGCGTCAAGGCGCGCATGAAGGAGATCCTGGGCGAGATCCAGTCCGGGCAATTCGCCCGCGAATGGGTGCTGGAGAACGTCGCCGGCCAGACCAGTTTCAAGGCCATGCGGCGGCGCGCCGCCGAACACCCCATCGAAGAGGTCGGCGAGAAGCTCCGCGCCATGATGCCATGGATCTCCGACAACCGTCTGGTGGACAAAGCCAAGAACTAAGGCCTCCACCCCGGTCCGGCCCAAGATATGTGAGTTCACACCCCGGTCATTCGAAGGGGCCATCAACCCCCCATCAGACCCTGGGTCTTGAATTGGGGGTTGAGAATTCTTTTACTTGTATAAAATGAATATTGCGGTGGTTATGGAAAAAGGCGTAAATAAAACGCGTTAATCATATTTTTGGCATATTTATCACTCTTTAACCATGGCTGGTTAAGGAATTGGACGAGAGAGCCATAAGGCTATGGCGGCAAAGGATTAACGGCACATGCGTGTTGTGTCTGAAGTAGTTGTGAAGGCGGCCCCGACAACTGGCTCGATTTCTGGTTGGGCACGGGATGGTTTCCGCGGACTTTCCGAGGGTCCGCGGGCTTGCCGTGCGCTTCGGCCGTTGCCGCCGGTATTCCCTTCCATCTTGCTCCTCGGCGGGGAGGTGCTGCGACTTAGGTGCCCCTGAACCGACCCGTATCGTCAATGGTCGCTGTTCAGGGGTCAGTCTTCACCGACAACTTAGATCGCGGCAAAGGACCGATGAAATGAGCAAGAGCAAGGACAACAACCGAGTCGTCATTTTCGACACCACGTTGCGCGACGGCGAGCAATCGCCGGGCGCGTCGATGAATATCGAGGAAAAACTGCGTATCGCCCGGGTCCTCGAGGAGCTTGGCGTCGACGTCATCGAGGCCGGCTTCCCGATCGCATCGAACGGTGATTTCGAGGCGGTGCAT
>JAZFWG010000306.1:0-4351 GCA_036448135.1 Alphaproteobacteria bacterium | reverse complement strand
ATCCTATTCGCGCCCTGATAACCATCGGCGCCCAACAAGAAAACATAAGGAGGAAAACACATGGCATATACCAGTTGGCGGGGGGTGGTGGGCATGATCAACCCGACGATGCGCCCCGGCATGACCGAGGAGGTCGTGCGCCTGATGCCGGAAGGCATTGGCCTGATCCCACTGTTTCTCAACATCAACCGCGGCACCACCGAGGAGTTCGAATCGGTGATGGATGCCTACGAGGAAAAGGTCGCCGAGCTTGCCGCCCTGGAGGTCGATCTCATCCATCCCAACGGCGCCCCCCCCTTCATGGTCCATGGCCTCGCCGGCGAGAAAAAGATCATCGACCGTTGGACCAGGAAGCATAAAATTCCGATCTTCACCTCGGGCACCAACCACGTCCGCGCCTTGAAGGCCCTCAAGGTCAAGAAGTTCGTCGGCGCCACCTATTTCTCCGGCGATATCAACAACACCTTCGCCAAATACTTTACCGACGCCGGTTTCCAGGTGTTGGCCATGGACGGGATCGATGTACCGTTCCATAAGGTCGGCCAGCTTTCCGGCACCGAGGTCTATGCCCACATCAAGCGGTCGTTCCTCAACTGCAAGGGCGCCGAGGCCATCTACATGCTGGGCTCGGGCTGGCGCACCTTGGATATCATCGATCTCCTGGAACAGGATCTTGGCGTTCCGGTGGTTCACCCGGTGCCGGCCCGGGTGTGGGAGTTCCAAAAGCGCCTTCATGTCCATCAACCGGTGAAGGGCTACGGCCAACTGCTGGCGGAATTGCCGTGACCGCGCGCCCACCACACACCCCATGAGGGCTGAGGAAGGCGAAACATGCTGAGGATCCGCGGCCTCGTCCGTTCTGGCATAGCGCCGTTTGATCTTGACCTCGACGCCCATGAGGCCGTTGCCATAAGCGGGGCGTCCGGCGCCGGCAAGACCCTGTTGTTGCGCGCCATCGCCGATCTTGATCTCAATCAGGGCGAGATCGAGCTCGACGGCCGGGCCCGGGCTGGCATGGCGGCGCCGGCTTGGCGGCGGCTTGTAACATACATGGCGGCGGAGCCGGGCTGGTGGGCCGACCGGGTCGACGATCACTTCCTCGATCCTGAAAAATCGCGGGATTTGCTGCCGCCGCTGTTGCTGCCGCCCGAAGCCATGGAGTGGGAGGTCGCCCGGCTCTCGACCGGGGAAAAACAACGCCTTGCCCTCGCCCGTGTGCTGGAGCGCACGCCCCGGGTCCTGCTGCTGGACGAGCCGACGGCGAGCCTCGATGCCGAAGCCGCCGGTGCCGTCGAGACGGTTTTGCGCCACCGCCTTGGCGAAGGTGCCGCCCTTCTTTTGGTCACCCATGACAGGACACAGGCGCAGCGAATGGCCGACCGGGTGTTCATCATGGAAGCGGGCGCCGTCCGCGCCATGGACGGCGAGGCGACATGACCTATATCGCCCTTGAACTTTCCGATCTGGTTCTGGCGGCGCTTCTGCTCTGCATCAATGGCGGCCTCTCGATCTGGCTCCATCTTGCCCTTGAACGCCAGCTCTTGGTCGCATCGCTGCGCATGGTGGTGCAGCTCTTCCTGCTCGGCCTCGTGCTCAAATTCATCTTCGAGACGGTCTCGCCGTTGTTCACCTTGCTCGCCGCCCTGGTGATGATTCTGTTCGCCGGCTATGAAATCTTCGCCCGCCAGGAACGGCGCCTGTCCGGTTGGTGGGGCTATGGCATCGGCACCGGCTGTATCTTGTTCGGCGGCGCCCTGGTCACGGTTTACGCCCTTCTCACCCAGCTCGAGCCCGAGCCCTGGTATCACCCCCGTTACGCCCTGCCCCTGCTGGGCATGATCCTCGGCAATATGATGACCGGCATTTCGCTTGGGCTTACGACCTTGTCGAACCGCGCGGTGCGGGAACGCAACAGTATCGAGACCATGCTCGCCCTCGGCTTGCCGCGTGCTGACGCCTTCCGCCCCCTGGTGCGTGAGGCCGTGCGCGCCGGGATGATCCCGATCATCAACTCCATGTCGGCCGTGGGCCTGGTGTCGATCCCGGGCATGATGACGGGGCAGATCCTCGCCGGCGCCGATCCGTGGGACGCCATCAAGTACCAGATTCTGATCATGTTCCTGATCGCCGGCAGCACCGTGATCGGCGCGGTCACCGCCGTCTACGGCATGGTAGCGCGCCTCAGTGACGGCCGCCACCGGCTCCGCCTCGACCGGCTGGCGGCGAACCGGCCCCGGGCTAGGAAATAAGGCTAACCCCGCGCCGTGGCCGCGCGCTCGGCGCCCCGCACCAGGAATGCCAGGACAGTGCCGATGATGCCGGCGGCGGCAAAGACCCAAGCCCCCGCGTCCCAGCTCCCGGTTGCCGCCACCACGGCGGCCACCACCGGCGGACCCGCAACCTGGCCGAGGTTGGCGCCATGGACCAGCAGGCCGTTGGTGGTGGCAAGCTGGTTGGCCGTCGGCGTGAACACTGGGGCGCCCGACAGCACCGCCGCCGGGATCACGCCGACGAAGAAGGAATAAGCCAGGCACAACCCATAACGGGCTGGATCGCCCAGGACATCGAGAAAGATGCCGATGCCGAGCACCACCGACAGCGCCGCAGCGCCGGCCAGCAACAGCCAACGCGCCACGCCACGGTGCAGCAGATATCCACCCATGAGATTGCCGGGGATGTTGACGGCGACGGCAATGACCGTGAGCGTCGCCGCCATGCCCAAGGTGGCGCCGCGGCTCTCGACCAGGAAGGTCGGCATCCACGCCATCAGCGCCAGCCACTGCAGGGTATAGAGGCCGAAGCAGAAGGCCAGAAGCCACGGACCCGGCCGCGCCACGGTCACCCGGATATCGTCGAATGACGACGGCAAGGCACCCTCGGAATCGGCCTCGAGATCGTTAGCGTCCCGGGTGGCCACCCACATGACCACCAGCCACCCCGCTGTCGCCAGCGCCACCGCCAGCCACAGCCCGCGCCAGCCATAGGCCCCCAGAAGCGGCGGCGACAGCAACATCATCGCCGCCATGCCGGTGGGATAATATGCCCCCCAGGCGCCGAGGACGAAGCGGCGGTCACGGTCTTGGCTGGCCTTGGCCAGGATCGCCGCCGCCGTGATGGCGATGATGACGAAACCCAGCCCCTCGAAGAACCGGGTCAACAACAACACCCACCCTACCTCAGCCATGGCGCCGGCGGCGGAACCGAGGACCAGGGCGGCAAGGCCGCCGATCGCCACCCGGCGGCGGCCGAAGCGGTCGGCGAACACCCCCACTGCCATGCCCACCGCCACGCCGATGGCATTGAAGATGGAGACCACCCACCCGGCGGTGACCAGATCGAGGCCAAGCTCGGCGCGGATCAGGGGCAGCGCCGCAGGCACCTTGCCGACATGGGCGGCGGCCATGATCCCCGCCCCCATGGCGACGGCGACGATGGCCCAGTTGGTTCTCGCTGGAATGGTTGGCCCCGTTGCTTTGCTGCGAACTACTGTTGGACCTTGGACATGGCGCCGGGCGGATAGCGCTCCCCCGACGCCGCCCCCGGCGGCAAAACCTGGTCGAGGCGGGCGAGATCATCCGCCGTCAAGGTCAATTCCATCGCCTTGATTGTGTCTTCGAGATGGGCGCGGGTCTTGCATCCGGGAAGGGGCAGGATGTCGGAATCCTGGGCCACCACCCAGGCCAGCGCGATCTGGGCCGGCGATGCGCCCTTGGCCTCGGCCATGTCCTCGATATTGCGCAACAGTTCTACATTCTTTTCGATATTGCCGGCCTGGAACCGGGGATGGTCGCGGCGCCGGTCATCATCGGCGAGGTCGCTGGCCTGGTGGAACACCCCGGTGAGGAAGCCGCGCCCCATGGTGGCATAGGCAATGAAGGTAATCCCGAGCTCATGGCACATCGCCAGATGCCCATCCTCGGCTTCCCGCGACCATAGGGAATATTCCATCTGCAGGCTTTGGATGGGATGGACCGCATTGCCGCGCGCTAGCGTCTCGGGCTTGACCTCCGAGAGGCCGAGATAGCGCACCTTGCCGTCTTCGACCAATTTCGCCATCTCCCCCACCGTGTCCTCGACCGGCACTTCGGGGTCGATCCGCGATGGGCAGAAAATGTCGATGACATCGGTGCCTAAATATTTGAGGCTGTCCTCGCAGTCCCCACGCACCACCTCGGGGCTGGAACCGCGGCCGGTGGTCTGGCCCATGGCGTCACGGCGGCTGCCGAACTTGCAATGCAAGATGACATCACCTCGCCGGCCCTTGATGGCCTGGCCGATGATCTCCTGATTGTGGCCGGAGCCATAGCTGGTCGAGGTGTCGAACAGGTTGATCCCGAGCTCGATGGCGCGC
>JAZFWG010000305.1:0-9160 GCA_036448135.1 Alphaproteobacteria bacterium | reverse complement strand
TCGAGGCGCTGGAAAAGTCCTACAAGGATCTGGTGACCAAGGACGCGGTGTGCCGGCCCCGCATCGATATCCAGATCCCCACCGACGACCCGGACAAGGTCTATCAATGGGGCACCATGGAAGGCGGCGCGGCGCGCGGCTATTTCGCCATCCGTATGAAGTCGGACATGATCTACGAGCGGGAATATGACGGCGTCCGCACCCAGGAAAAATACTGCAGCGAGCCGGGCAAATTCTGCGGCTTGATCCTGCTGGTCCGGGTCGACAACGCCGAGCCGGTGGCATTGATGAATGACGGCGTCCTGCAGCATATGCGGGTCGGCGGTGACGGCGGCATCGGCGTCAAATACATGGCCCGCGAGGACGCCAAGGTGGTGGGCATGCTGGGTTCCGGCGGCATGGCGCGGACCCACATGGATGCCTTCATGTGCGTGCGCGATATCAAGCGGCTTCAGGTCTGGAGCCCGACCAAGGCCCACCGCGAGGCCTTCGCCAATGAGATGGCCGAGAAGCACAATATCGAGGCCGTGGCTTGCGATGAGGCCGCCGAAATTTACAAGGGCGCCGACATCGTCGCCGGGCTTACGGACTCGGCGGTGCCGGTGTTGGACGGCGCCCTGATCGAGCCCGGCGCCCATTTGGTCAATGTCGGCGGCGGCGGCGGCCGGCCTGGCGAGGCGACGCTCGAGCGCGTCGATGCCTATCTCCGCTTCGGCAACGCCCCGGCGCCCCATGGCCAGCCCGATTGGGCGCTGGAGGACGAATACATCACCTATGCCGCCAAGCCCGAATTCAACGCCGGCTTCGCCCAGAAGAAGGCGGGCCGGCGCGGCCACGGCGTCATCCTGCCGGACCGGGTGATCTATCTCGAAGAGATCTTCCGGGGCTCGAACCGGGGACGCACATCTTCGAGCCAGATCACCTATTCCGAGCGCGGCAACCTCCAGGGCGCCCAGTTCTACGCCGTCGCCGGCAGGGTCTATGAGAAGGCGCTGGCCCAGGGCCTCGGCAACGAAATCCCCACCGAGTGGTTGCTCCAAGATATCCGCGACTAAGGGCTGGGCCCGCGCCGCGAGAGGACCGCTAGGCCGGTTTCCTGGCTAGGAACGGATAGCCCAAGACCCCGTAGGCCCGGGCGTTCGGCTCACCGCCGGCGCCGGCGAAAGTATCAACCCCGGGGCCGATTTCGACCCCGACAAAACCGCTGTCCTCCAACATTTTCTGCCAGCCTGCGCACGGCAGGCCACCGGCAATTCAGGCGGTCCAAAGATCGATGTTGCGTACCGCCGCCTCCGGGACCGGCTTGCTGTTGGCGATGTCGGCGAATTGGAGCCTGCCTCCGGGACGCAACACCCGCCTGATCTCGGAAAAGGCCTGCTTCTTGTCGGCGCAGAGGTTGATGACCCCGTTGCTGATGACAACGTCGGCCCAACCGTCTTCGACCGGCATGTCCTCGATCAGCCCTTCGCGGAACTCGACATAATCCAGCCCCATCTGACCGGCGGTGGCGCGCGACTTGTCGAGCATCTCCTTGGTCATGTCGATGCCGATGATATGACCGGTTGGTCCGACCTGCGATGCCGCGATGAAACTGTCGAAACCACAGCCGGACCCGGCGTCCACCACGTGTTCGCCTTCGTTGAGGGGGCCGGCGGCAAAGGGGTTGGCGACACCGGCGAAACTCTCGACCGCAACATCGGGCAAAGGGTCGACGATGGCGGGGTCATATCCCAGCTTCGCCGCGAGCGGCCGTCCGGTGTGGAAGTGGAATTCACCATCGGGTTTGATGGCGACTTCCCGATACTTGATCTTGACCTCTTCGCGCAGCGCTTCGGCGTCTACGGCGAGTTCATCGGGCGCGGATTGAACATCAGCCATGTGGCATCTTCCTTTAGATCCGAATAGTCGTCTTTGAGCAGACAATACCAACCCCATGGTGTCGGCCCAACGTCCGGAATGCAACAAAGAACTGGGTTTTGGCGAGACCGGCCGGTCAATAAATTCAAGGCGCCATAACCATATCGGGCGCATGCGGCGTATTTTTGTGTGACGGCCTTTGCGGAGGTTGTAAACTGGTGGCCGCAGCAAAATTCAACGATCGGATGCCAAGCCAATGACCAGTCAAATAACAAGCAGAATCATCGATGGCGATGGCCATATCACGGAAGACGAGCCCGGCATCATCGCCCACATGGAGGCCCCTTACCGGCAGATCGCGGCGCGCACCGGCATCGTGTTTCCGCCGCTGGACCATCTCCATACCGCCCGGGCGGTGGAAACCCCGCCGCAGCGTGACGGGCGAGCCAAGGTCGGACCCGAAGGATGGATCGAATTCCTCGAAAAAGTCGGCATCGAATGGACCGTGCTCTACCCGACCCGAGGCCTGTCCTACGGCAAGATGGTCAGCCTCGATTATGCGGTCGCCGCGTGCCGCGCCTACAACGATTGGCTTTCGGAAACCTATTTGAAGTTCGACCCGCGCTTCAAGGGCATGGCGATCATCCCGATGCAGGACCCGGAAGAGGCCGCCAAGGAATTGCGCCGCGCCGTGAGCGATCTGGGAATGCTGGGCGCCATGATGCCGTCGAACGGCTTGGCCCATCCCCTGGGTGCAAAGGCCTTCTGGCCGGTTTACCAGGTGGCCAACGAACTCGGTTGCTGCATGGCCGTCCATGGCGGGTGCCATGACCGTTTCGGTATGGACCACATGAATTTGTACACTCCGGTGCACGCCCTGGGCCATCCCTGGGGGCTCGCAATTAATTGTGCCGACATCGTCCATAACGGCATCTTCGACCGCTTCCCCAATGTGCGCATCACCTTTCTCGAGGGCGGGGTCGCCTGGCTCTTGTTCCTGATCGAGCGCCTGCATGCCTCCCACGAAACCCACTTCCAGTTCGTGCCGCCGGGAGAGTTCAGCGTGCGCGAAGAAGATGATCCAGCCGAGTACGTCAAGAACCTGATCAATGACGGCCGTCTTTATCTCGGTGTTGAGACCGAGGAATTGACCATGCCTTTCGCCATCCAGGTCGTCGGCAACAAGCCCTTCTTCTATTCTTCCGACTTCCCTCACGAGGTGACCGAGGAGAGCTGCAAGCACGATATCGTCGAGCTGTTGGAAAGTAATAAGATTTCCGAGGACGACAAGGCAGCGCTTCTTTACCGCAATGCCGAGCGTTTCTACACGCTGTCACAGTAGGGGCCAGGCCGGAACCATAAGACGGCGGGCGTGAGGGCCGGCATTTCGCCTCGGTCCCATAAGCCCGATAATAATCCTGAGAGAGGACCGAGACATGGATGAGTGCCGCGCCGCCGTCATCACCGCGCACAACCAGCCGCTGGAGATCCAGAATGTGCCGATCCCGGAGTTGGAGCCCGGCGCGCTGCTGGTGCGCATAACGGCCTCGACGCTGTGTGGTACCGATGTGCACCGTTGGCACGGCCCGCTGGGCGGCTCAGACAGCCTGCCGATCATCACCGGCCATGAGCCCTGCGGCACGATTGAGGAGATCAACGGCGAGCGCACGGACATACTCGGCAACCCGGTCAAGCCGGGCGACCGCATCGTGTGGAGCTATGTTGCCTGCGGCACTTGCTACTATTGCAGCGTGGCGCTGCAGCCTTGCATCTGTCCCGGCCGCGCCTCGTGGGGCCACAACCGCAGTGATGAGTTCCCGTATCTGTTGGGCAGCTGCGCCGAATATATGTACGTGCCGCCGCCGTGCCTGATAATCAAGGTGCCCGACGAGGTCTCTTCCGCCTCGGCGGCGGCGTCGGCCTGCGCCTACCGGACCATCATGCATGGCTTCGACCGGTTGGGCGCGGTCAAGAGCCACGAGACCGTGGTCATCCAGGGCAGCGGGCCGCTCGGAAACTTTGCCACTGCGGTGGCAAAGGACCATGGCGCCAAGCAGGTGCTGGTGATCGGCGCACCGGCCCAGCGCCTCGATGTCACCAAACGCATGGGGGCGGACGCGGTGCTCAATCTGGACGACGTCACCGACGCCAAGGACCGCACGTCATGGGTGCGTGATCATACCGAAGGGCGCGGCGCCGACGTGGTGATCCAGGTCGCCAACAATCTGGCGGTGCCCGAAGGCCTGACCATGCTGCGGAGCGGCGGGCGCTTTTTGAATATCGGTACTGGCGGCAAGCCCGCCGACATCGCGGTGCAACGGCTGCCTCAGGAGATGACCTTCCTGACCATCCGCTCGGCGGAACCGCGCCACTGGCTGCAGGCGATCGACTTCCTGGCGTCGCGCAAGGACCGCTTCCCGTTCGAAGACATGATCAGCGCCAGCTACACCCTGGATCAGGTGAACGATGCCATGGAGGCGATGGCGAAATTCCAGGTGGTAAAAGCGGTCATCAATATGCACTGATGGCGCCCGGCGTTGGCTATGTCGCGGCTGGCGCCGACGATCCCCGTTACCCCGCCGCGCTGGCCGGCGCCTCCGCGCCGATTGCCAGTTTCTCGATCAACTGGTCGGAGGTTTGGACATCGCCAAAGGTGATGAGAAACTTGCCCAATGTGTGGCGGTGCAGCGCATCCGTCGAATCCGCATTGCCGTCGGACACCATGATGGTGCGGTAGCCCCACATGCTGGCGTCCCGCGCCGTCGACTCGCAACACGTGCTGGTGGCGACGCCGGTGATCAGCAGGGTGTCGATAGCGCGAACCTTGAGCAGCGTATCCAACTCTGAAGGGTAGGGGATGAAGGCCGAGTAGCGGATCTTGATGGCGATCTGATCCTCTGGCTGCACGTCGCAGGCCGGGTAGATGGCGAAACCGCCGCCGTCCTTGCCCAGCAGCTCTTGCCGCCGCGTCCAATGTTCAAGGCTGGTGGTTTCCTTGCGGTTGGCCCAGTCCTCGGGGTCCGCTGGGGCCTCGGTCTGGATCCATACCACCAAGCCGTTCGTCGCCCGCACCGTCTGGGCCAGCCGGTTGATGTTGGCAACGATCGCCTGGCCGCCGGGGATGTAGGACGGCATGCCGTCTTCGACGAAGTAGTCCTGCATGTCGACCACGACCAAGGCGGACTTGGATGGGACAAGGGACTCATAGGCGTTGACGCGCCCGTCGCGCTTGGCTTTGGCGCGGTCTAGGAAATACGAATCGATGGGCAGCTTCGGCATGGGCACCCCCTGATCAGCGAATCATCAAAGATAGTCTCAGCAGAAAAATATAGCACGGGCACTACCAGGCTCAAATCCATCCCTCCAAGCCGAAAAGCTCGAACAGGACCGGCGTCGGCCAGAACACCATCAGAAGTAAATCGAAGACGGTGATGACGAAAATCTCGGCGAGGCCGGTAATGAGCAGTGTTATGCGCCAGCCGCCGCCATAGAGGCGGATGAAGGTGACCAAGAAAACGCCGACGGTGAGATGGAAGCCGATCAGCCACACGCCGGCTGCTAGGGCGAACAGCCACAGGAAGCTTTCCACCGTGCGCCACGCCGTGCCGGAAAGCGCCTCGCGGTCGACCGGCGCCTCTTCCGGCCAAGAGGATCGGATGACGCGCAAATGCAGGATGATCTGGATGATCCCCAACGTGATGCCTAGGGCCGCCATAAAATAGATCACTAGGGATGCGCGCATCACCCATTCGGTGCTGATATCCGCCGCCGCGGCCAGCACCGCCATGATGGCGGCAAGAAAGGCGATATCGCCGATGCGGTGCCAGCGGGTCAGGATCACGATAGGTTCCCCACCGGCCGCTTGACCGCGCCGGCGGCGGCGGATGATCGGCATGACCAAGGTCAGCACCACAAGCACCATGATGGCGAGGACGCCGGGCTCCAACATCCAGCTCCAGCCATAACGCGCGTTGGACAGCCACAAATAGCCCTCCAACTGCCCGCCCAGGACCACGGCCACCAGGAGTGGCGGGCGCGGCCAATCGAACAGCTTCATGAAATAGCCGAGCACGGAGAAGCCCAAGAAGGTCAGGATGTCCCACCACACGAAATGCGCGGCGTAGGCGGCCGAAACGCAGAGCACCAAAGTCATCGGTACGATGACATAGAACGGCATCAGGCTGAGCTTGGCGAACTGTGGCGCCGCACCGAGGGCGAGCGCCGCCGCGATAATATTTGCCACCACAATCACCACGATCATGGCCATGGTGTAGGGCAGCTGGGTCGTCAGCATGGCTGAGCCCGGCGTGATCCCCACCGAGATGAACGCGATCAGCATCAGCGCCAGGGAGGTCGAGCCGGGGATGCCGAAGGCGATGGTCGGGATTAGCGCGCCGCCTTCCTTGGCGTTGTTGGAGGCTTCCGGCGCGATCACACCGCGCACGTCGCCCCTGCCGAAGTTCTCTGGATTTTTCTCTGTCTGCACCGCATGGGCATAGGCGAACCAGTCGGCCACCGACGAGCCCAGCCCCGGCAGCACGCCGACCCAAACCCCGATCAACGAGCATCGGATCACCAGCCACCAGTTGTCGAATACGTCCTTGACTCCCTGCCAGGTTCCGTGGCCGAGGCCTTCGGTTTCGGCGATTGAGGATCGGCGCACCGCAAGCGCGATCATCTCCGGCACCGCGAACAGGCCGATGCCCACCAGAATCAGGCTGATACCATCGACCAGGTATTCGCCCTCGAAGGCGAAACGTTCGATCCCGGTCTTGTTGTCCATGCCGACGGTGGAGATCATCACCCCGATGATGGCCGCAATCAGCCCTTTTATGGGCGCGGTGCCGCTGAGCACGCCGACGGCGCTGAGCCCCCAGATCACCAGCATGAGGAACTCCGGCGAACCGAAGCTCAGCACCAGGGGCCGGAGGATCGGCAGACTGAGCAGCAGCACCGCGGCGCCGAAGATGCCGCCCAGGGGCGACGCGGTGAAGGCGGCGCCAAACGCGCGCATGGCCTCGCCCTTCTGGGCCATGGGGAAGCCGTCGACGATGGTCGCCTGGCTACCGGCGCTGCCCGGCACCGCGATCAGCACCGATGGAAAGGTATTGGCCGTGTTGGACACCGCGCCGATGCCGAGCAGGAAGGCGATCGCCGGATAGGGATCGAGCGTAATGGCGAATGGCAGGACGATGGTGATTAGCAACAACACGCCGATGCCCGGCAGGGCGGCGAAGAACGAGCTGCCGAAAATGCCGATGACCATCAGGAACATGGGCCAGGGCCGCGCGATTTCGGAAATCGCTATGAGAAGGGCATCGATCATGGAGCTGGTATGAAAAGGCCGGCGGGCCCAACGGCCCGCCGGTCATAGGCGAAAGAAAGCCTCGGTCTCGGGGTCAGCTGCCTTTCTTCTTTTTCTTCCGCTTCTTTTTCCGCTTCTTCTTGAAGGCGGCGAGGCCGTATTTCTTCTTCAGGCCCTCGGCATAATCCACCGCCGCCGCGGGGGCGCCGAAGACCTCGTTCACCATGGCCGCCACGGTCGGCCCATCGATATAGTTGATTTCCTTGCTGAACTGCTTGCGGGCGGTCTTGAGGAACTTAGGATCGTTGACCGACTTCTTATAGGCGGCGCGGAAGGCCTTGACGTAGGCCTTGGGCGTGCCTGGCGGCATGCCCATCCACTTGTCGATCTCCGATGGCGCCGTCAACGAACGGTAGCCCTGCTTGGACAGCTTGGAGATTTTCGCCTTTTTAAGCCGTTCAAGCATCAGCGGGACTTGCTTGTAGGAAGGCCTCGGCAGGAGCTTGCCGTCCGCCGTCTGCCCGTCCTGGACGACAAGATTGACAACGCCGTCCTTCACCAATTCGTCGATGATGTAGGCGTTGTTGGTGGCGAACATGTCGATCTCGCCCTGGCGGATGGCCTTGATCATCGACCCGGAGCCCCTATAACCAGGGATCCAGCGCACGTTCCAGCCCAGGAACTCGGCCCCCCACATGGGCATGGCCTGCCAACTGCGGGTGCCCGAGATGGCGGCGACGATCACCGGCTTCTTGGACTTGTCGGTCAGCCGCTTGAGGGCATCCTTACGCGCGAATAGGACGCTGCCGCCACGGTTAAGCGAGCCGATGAACTCGAACTTCCTGGGGTCATAGCGGGCCGATTTCCGCCTGAGCGTGCTCGGCTGGACGACGGTGCCGTCGCTCTGCATGAAGGTGAGGCCGTCGGGCTTGGCCTTGTTCATGAGGTAGTTGGCGGCGCGGATCTTGCCGCCGCCCGCCCCCATGTTCTTGACGACGATATTGGGCTTGCCAGGCAGGTATTTCTCAAGGTACTGGGCGACGAGACGCCCGACCCGGTCAGTGCCGCCGCCGGCGCTGGACGCGACGATCAGCTGGATCCTCTTGCCCTTGAAGTCAACTTCGGCCTTGGCGGCGGAGGCCGACATGGCCATGCCGGCGACCAGCGCGGTGGCAAAGGCGAAACGATAAGTGTTTGATAATCTAGGCATAGGTGCCTCCCTCATCAATAAGGCTATTTGAACCTCAACCGGATTCTATCGATCCGTAATCATGATTGGCTTGACTATAGCCGAGACCACCTCTGCGTCAAACGAAAGAGTATCAAGCACAATTCCACCACCGGCACACGGAAGCGTGTTCGAAATGGATCGAGAAACAGAGCCTAGGGCGCCGGCGGGCTCGGCGGCCGGTTGCGGTATGAAACCGTGAATTCGACCTGGGCGCCACCGAGGGTTTCGCTGGAAATTCGCACCGTCGCTACCCGGTCGGCGCGGGAATAGGTCAGCACCGAGGTGGCGGCGCGGATGGCGGTGAACTCGGTCCAACCGAAGCGCGGCATCTCGCGGCGGTAGAAATCGAACATGCGGGTCGACGAGCCCGAGGTCAGCAGAACCATACGGCCGACCCAACCCTCTCCGGCGCCGAGAATCAGTGACTTGTCCACATCCATCTTGGCCTTGGTGGGGACGGGAATGTCGGTGAATTTGGGGAAATTCGCCTCGGCCTTGAAGTCGCCGGGCTTGCCGCTGGAACTGGGGCTGACGGGGGTGGTCTCGGCGCAGGCCGTGACCAGGGCCATGACGCCCAGAAGCTGAAATATTTTCGGGAGTAGGCGGGTCACAGGGTATTTCATCTGGGATGTCTCATATGGGCGCCGGAAGTTGCTGGAGATTTTGACGCTGGGACACTGTCATGGCCCAATGACGCCGTCAAGCGGGCGCACTGACCTTTATAAAAACCACCAATGGCGACTTATCCCGCCGGTTCCCTGGACTTT
>JAZFWG010000304.1:0-13737 GCA_036448135.1 Alphaproteobacteria bacterium | reverse complement strand
GACCAGTACCTTTTCGATCGCTTCGTCCAGCTGTTCCATTCCCAGCTCGGGATATGGAACCTGGAAGACACCTCCCGCGCGAGCTTACAGGCCGCCACCGGCCTGCGTTTCCCGATCCGCTGGGGCTTCGTGGCTACGCTGAGATTCGACATCCGACACGAAATCCGCCCCGCCGTAGGGCGCACCAATACCGACAAGACCTACAGGATTTCGCTCGGCTACGAATGGTAGTTGTGGCGGGCACCTGGCAGCTCTAGCCGATTTCAGTCGCCTCAGCCCTTCTTGGTGGTGATGCCGACACTTTCGAAGCCTTCGAACTGGGGCGGGCCGAGATAGTAATCCCTGCCGCCGCCGGCCTGGGCATGGGCCTTGCGGAAGGCCTCCGATTTGGTCCAATCCTCGAAATGCTCAGGAGATTGCCAGACCGTGTGGGAGGCATACAGCGTGTGATCCTCCCCCTCGGCGCCGCGCAAAAGGTTGAATTCGACGAAGCCCGGCACCTCTGACAGGTGGGAATCCCTCTCGGCCCACATGCGCTCGAACGCGGCCTCTTCGCCTTTTTTGATGCGGAACCGGTTCATGGCGATAAACATGGTTACTCTCCTTGGCCCGGACTTGGTCCAATTTCCAGATATGTGTCCATATATGCCGGTTTCGGGGTTGAGAAAAGCATCGATTTCCCACGATTCCACCATGACCAGGGCCGTTATGATTGCCTTCCACCACCGATCCCGCTACGCTTTTCTTGTCCCAAAAATCATAACAACCGCGCTCAGGGACCAATTCAACCCGTGTGGAGGAAACAACATGGCATATGATCTGATCATTCGGGGCGGCACCGTGGTCGACGGCTCCGGCCTGCCCGGCTACCGCGCCGATGTCGGGATCTATGACGGCATCATCACCGCCATCGGCGATCTTGCGGGCGAGCAAGCCACCGAGGTCATCGACGCCGAGGGCAAGGTGGTGGCGCCGGGGTTCGTCGACGCCCATACCCATATGGACGCCCAGGTGTTCTGGGACGACATCGGCACCAATTCGTGCTGGCACGGGGTGACATCGGTGGTGATGGGCAATTGCGGCTTTTCCCTCGCGCCCTGCGCCGAGAAGGACAAGCTCCTGGTGCTCCACAATCTGCAGATGGCCGAAGACATCTCCATCGATGCCATGAACGCGGGCGTGCCGTGGACGTGGGACACCTTCCCGGAATATCTCGACGCGGTCGAGGCCCTGCCCAAGGGCCTCAACTATGCCGCCTATGTCGGCCATTCGGCCTTGCGCACCCACGCCATGGGCCAGCGCGCCATGGAAGAGGCCGCGACGGAAGACGATCTGGCGATGATGAAGCGCGAGCTCGCCGACAGCATCCGCGCCGGCGCCATCGGGCTTTCGACATCGCGCGCCCGCACCCACCGCACGCCCGAGGGCAAGCCGGTGGCGAGCCGGCTGGCGGACTGGGACGAGGTCACCGACCTCGCCGGCGTCATGGGCGAACTCGGCGCCGGGGTGATGGAATTCTCCCGCGAGTCCACCGACAAGGACCCGGAGGCGAGGCGCGACGAACAGCGCCGCATGAAGGACCTCGCGGTCGAGACCGGGGTACCGCTCACCTTCGGGGGGTCGTGGTATCACCGGGCCACCCCCGATGTGTGGCGCAACCAGTTCCAGATGGTGGACGACACCATCGCCGCCGGCGGCAGGATGCTGATCCAGGGCGGCGCCACCTGGAACGGCTCGTTGCGCTCGTTCGAGACCATGACGCCCTATGACCGGTTGCCGGTGTGGAAGGATTTCCGCAAGCTGCCGCTTGATGAGCAGGAAAAGGGACTGCGCGATCCCGATATGCGCAAGAAACTGGCCGACGCGGTCAAGGCCCACAAGCACAACCCCGACCCGTCAATGCCCAACAACCTGCAGCGGCCGGTGGACTGGAATTGGGTGTTCCCGCTATTGACGCCGCTGCCGCCCTACCGCTCGATTGCCGAGATCGCGGCCGAGCGCGCGGTAGAGCCGATCGATGCCTTCATCGATATGGCGTTGGAGAAGCATTTGAAGCTGTTCTTCATCCAGCCCAGCAACAACGAGGATCAGGACTTCGTGCTGACGCTGATCCGCCATCCCCATTCGGCGGTGACGTTTTCCGATGCCGGGGCCCATGTGGCGACCGTCATCAACCCCATCCATGGCCATCTGTTGGGCCATTGGGTGCGCAACTGCCAAGCCCTCACCCTGGAAGAAGCGGTGCGCAAGATCACCTACACCACCGCCTCGTTCTGGGGGCTCAAGGGCCGCGGTTTGCTGCGCCAGGGCTACCACGCCGACGTGGTGGTCTTCGATGCGGATACCATCGCACCGCAATTGCCCACCCTGGTGCACGATCTGCCCGCCGGCGCGCCCAGGATGTTGCAGAAAGCCGACGGCATCGACGCCACCATCGTCAATGGCGAGATCATGATTCGCGACAACGAACACACCGGGGCCCTGCCGGGCCGGCTTCTGCGCGGGCCGCTGGCGCTGAATTAGCCCAGGGGCTAGTCTGATTTGTAGTCCGGGCGGGGCTGGCCGATCTCGACGCCGTTCTTCTCGAGATCCTCGAGATACATGTCGTAGATCCAGGGATCTTCCTGCTCGTACTCGATCTGGTCGGGGGAATCGTCGCCGCCGGTCATGCCGATCTTCAAGGGGTGCTCCGGTGAGCCGCCGCGCCTGAGCGCCAAATAGCGGGCCGGTTCCGAGCCGGTGTTGAAGTGCTGGTGGTACCACCATTCCGGCGGCGCGAACATGGAGTTCTCCTTCCAGTCCACCCGGACCGGCTCCTCGCCTTCCTGCCACAACAGCGAAAAGCCCTGGCCCGCCAGGATGATGACATGGGCGCCGGGGCCGTGGCGGTGGGCCTTCTTGTAGGTGCCAACATCGAACTCGGACAGATGGCAGGCCATGGTGTGGCCCGACATGGACATATGAAACGATTTCGCCCCATGGCCCCGCATCTTCCATTGCAACAGCTGGAATTCGAGGGTGTCCGGGATCAGGTTGATCCGGGTCACCCGGCCGCCGAGATATTCGTGCTCCGGGTTGAAGAAGCTGTTTTGGCCCTGGTAGCGGTCGTCGAACACGAAGTCGTTCTCGAACACGAACTTGTCGTTGTGATAGAGGTTGAGCGTCAAGGGCGCGTTGGTCACCATCAACAGCCTTGCCGGCTTGTCCTGATCGAGATTGATGTGGTGGTAGCGTGTGTTCAAGGGCGGCCCGAACAGGGAGCGCTTCTGCCATTTCACCGTGTTGGTGGGGCTGCCTTTCTGCTCGATGAGGGTCTCGCCATTGCCTTCGACCACGAACACCCAGGATTCGAACATGTGCTGTGCCGGCTTGGTCTTGGCGCCGGGCGGGATTTCCACGATCATCGCCGTGGTGAGGAAGGAATCCGCCAGGTTGACGAAGGCGCCCCGGGCGTCAAGCCGGTCCCACTGGCCCAGCTCCACATCCATCAGGTCATCGACATGGAACACCTTGTGGATCGGGATGCCTTCACCCTCCTGCCAGGCATCATAGAAAGCGGGCGGGCGCTCGAAGCGCTTGGTGGCCGCGTCACCGGATGATTGTGCGTTCAAGTTTGTTTTTTCTGTCGCCATAGTACTCTCCATTCGGATTTGTTTTTGACTCGGCCACCGCCTAGCGGCACGCCACCTTCTTCGCCTCTTCGCCGTTGCCGGGGTAGGTGATCTCGCAGTCCATGCCGGCCTTGACCGCCGAACGCAGGTTGCGCTCGCCCTTGATATAGATTTCCGTGCGCCGGCCACTGATCCGGACCGTGTGGGTGTCGTTGCCCACCTTGAAGTCGAACTTGCGCCCGCGCCTGCGGACCTTGAGGATGCGCGCCTTCACCGTGGTGTAACGGATACCGGTGGAGCGCTGCCAAAGCCGGTTCCAAACCCGGAGCATCTTCGGGCTCACTTCCACCAAAAGGCCCGGATGGCGGAAGGCCATGGTCTTGCCGATGGTCTCTTGGGCGAAGTTCCGGAACTCCACGCGCTGGAGGTCCTTGTGGACCGGAGGGGCAAAATTCGCCTCATATTGAGCCATTTGCGCTTCGCGGCTGAGGAACCAATTGAGGAAAACCTTGGTCGCGTTGGGCCGCGGCGACGCCTTGAGCATGGCCATCTGGCTGATGGAAATGGGCACCGGATCCGGACAATGCCAACCGACCGGCGCACCGCGTTTCAGATACTGCCGCGCCCGGTTCGATGACGCCGGAATCACGGCATGGAATTCGCCAGCGATGGCAAGGCCGAGCGAGGCGTTCAGCCCCTCCTTGCGCAGCTGGGGTTTGAGCTCGGTGAACAGCTTGGTCATGAAATTCGTGGCCCAGGCTTCGCCTTTGGCGCCCCACAGATTGAGCACCCAGTTGTTGGGCCGGTTGGGGATGCCGAGCTTGCCGCCGCGCCAACGCGGATTGGTGAGCAGATCATCCCAGGTCTTGGGCAGATCCCCCTTGGCCACCAGCTTGGTGTTGTAGGCGATGCAGCGAAACGAGATCTTGGCGCCGACCCAGCCGCCGTCCGGGTCCGCCATGCCCTTGGGCAGGTTCTTGAAATTCGGCAGATCGCGCAAGTCGGCGATGGCGTCCATGGCCTTGAAGTGGAACCAGGAGTTGCCGAGGCTGACGAGAACGTCGGCGATCACGCGGCCCGCCTTCAGCGCCATCAGCGTCTTGATGGTGCGGTCGGCGTTGCCGGCGCGGGAGTAGCGCAGCTCTATGAAGGGAAAGCGTTCCCGGAACGGCGCGGTCATGCGCTTGAACTGATTGGCATCCCAGGTGCCGAGAATGCGGGTGTATTTTTCGCGTTTGGCGCCGGCGATCCAGGCCGCCGGCATGCGGGCCTCGCGCTCGATGCCGACGGCAAATTCGGGACCGAGCTTGAGCGAATCCAACATCGTTTGGGTTGCCTTGGGCAAGGGCTCGGCTTTGGCGGCGCCGGCCCCGGCCACAACCACGACGACAAGGGCCGCCACAGCCATGACCGGCAAACATATGCGCAATTTATCCATCGGCCTTACCTTCCCTCCACAGAGAGGCGCTTCACGACACTTTCCTCACTTCTTGCAAGCGACGCGCTTGGCGCGGCCGCCGTCGCCGGGGTAGGTCACCTTGCAGTTCATGCCGACCTTGAGCTTCTTGCGGCTCACGCTCTTGCCGTCGAGCACAACCTCGGTGCGGCGCCGGCTGATGCGCGCGGTCTCTTTCTTGCCCTTGTGGGTGAAGCCGATGATCCGGCCGCCGCGCTTGATCGAGGTCAGCTTCACCGCAACCGTGACCCCCGGCCCCTTCTTTTCCACCGGCCCGCCGGCCTTCTGCCACAGCGGATCATAGATCGCCAGCAGCTTGGGATATTCGGTACGCAGCTTGCCCTCGTCGCGGATCGCCATGGGCTTGCCCATGACCTCGTCGGGGAAGGGCATGAATTGGCGCAGGCTGGCAAGATCGGCCCGCACCGGAATGGCGTTGTTGGCGGCGAATTGCGAAATCTGGCCCTCCTTGGAGATGAACCAGTTGGTGAAGAGCAGCGCCGAATTTATATGCGGGTTGTTCTTGAGCACCATCATGATGGATATGGCCAACGGCACCGGCACCGGGCAATGCCAGGCGATCGGCGCGCCCTTGTCCTTGTACTGCTTGAGCCGGTAGGCCGCCGTACCCACGGTGACGTCGAATTCCCCCGCCACCGTCAGCCCGATCATGGCGTTGGCGCCTTCCTTGCGCAGTTGCGGCTTGACCTGGTTGAACAGCTTGTCGAGGTAATCCCGCATCCAGTCGGGCCCCTTGGCCAGCCACAGCATGGACAGCCACAGATTGGGCCGGTTGGGAATGCCGAGCTTGCCGCCATGCCAGCGCGGATTGGTCACCAGATCCTCCCACCGCTTCGGCAGTTCGGATTTCTTGACCAGCTTGGTGTTGTAGGCCATGCAGCGGTGGGCGACTTTCTGGCCCACCCACAGCCCCTCGGGCTCGCGCATGTTGGTGGGCAGGCGCTTGAAGTTTGGCAGCACCCGCAAATCGGCGATGGCGTCCATGGCCTTGAAATTGACCCAGTCGCCGCCCGGCGACACGATGATGTCGGCGATGAAGCGCCCCGCCTTGAGGGCGATCATGGTCTTGACGCCGCGGTCATAGCGCCCGGCGCGGGCGTAGCTGATCTTGACCTCGGGGTAGCGCGCCTTGAACGGGGCGGAAAGCGCCCGGAACTGCTTGGCGTCCCACGACGCGGTGATCTTGAGCTTGCCTTCGGTCTTGGCCGCCTTGCGCCACGCATCAGGGACCGCCAGTTCCGCATCCAGCCCCTTGAGGATGGACGCGTCGAGCTTGAGTTTTTTCAGCGCCGCCTTGGTCGAGGCCGGAAGCTCCGCCGCCTGTACCGCCGCCGTGATCGCGAATGCGGCCGCCACCGCGATCGACAGCGCGGCAAGTTGTAACTGTTTCATGATCATGACCTTCTCCCTCGCACAGATCCGGAGGGGCGTGAGCCGCGCCCTTGCGGATTAGTTCGAATTGTAAATCGGCCGTGGCTGGACGACCTCGACGCCGTTCTTTTTCAAGTCCCCGGCGAACATGTCGTAGATAATGGGGTCCTCGTCCTCATGTTCGATCTGGTGAAGCCTGGCGAAGTCCGGGTCGGTGTTGGGCCCCGGCGCACCGATACGGATCGGGTGTTCGGGCGCGCCCTTGCTCTTGAGGGCAAGGTAGCGCGCGGTGTCCTTGCCTGTGTTGAAGTGCTGGTGGTACCACATGTCCGGCGGGGAAAACATCGAGTTCTCCTGCCAATCCACCCGGGTCGGCTCGTCGCCTTCCTTCCACAGCAGCGAATAGCCGGTGCCGGCCAGGATAATGACATGGGCGCTGGGGCCATGGCGGTGGGCCTTCTTGTAGGTGCCGGATTCGAATTCCGACACATGGGCGCCGATGGTGTGGTGGCTCATGGACAAAAACACCGTGCGGGCGCCCTGGCCGCGCTCCTTCCAGTCATGGAGATAGAAGTCGCGCACATCCGACACCAAGTTGGTGCGCACATAGCGCGTCCCCAGCACCTCGTAAGTGGGATTGAAATAGCCCTGCTCGCCCTGATAGCGGTCGTCGAACACGAAATCGTTGTCGAAGACGAATTTGTCGTTGTGATAGAGGTTGAGCGTCAAGGGCGCGTTGGTGACCATCAGGACCCGGGCCGAGGCATCGCCGGTGTTGCGGTGCTGGTAGACCGTGTTGAGCGGCGGCCCGAACAGGGACCGGGGGCGCCACGGGATGGTCTGCGCCGGGCCGCCCTCCTGGCGGATCACGGTCTCGCCGGTGCCCTCGACGATGAAGATCCAGGTCTCGAACATGTGCTTGACCGGGATGGTCGATTCCCCCGGCGGGATTTCCAGCACCATGGCGGTGCAGATGAACGGATCGGCCAAATTGACGAAGGCGCCGGAGACCCCGAAGCGCTGCCACGGGCCCAACTCCACAGTGGCGAGATCATCCACATGGAAGGATTCGTAAATTGGGATGCCCTCGGCTTGCTGCCAGGCATCGTAGAAGGCGGGTGGGCGGGTGAACTCCTTGGTCGCCGCATCGCCCAAGGACTGGGCATTCAGATTGTCGGCCATGGCGCTCGTCGTCTCCCTGATATCTTTTTCGCCTGGGTAGGAATTTACATCATAACCAGCGGCTTCGACACAGATTATCGTCAAAGGGCTCGGGCCTCAGCCGGACTGGGCGCCGCGGCCGAAGCCGAACAGGCGCAGCGCCAGGGTCAGCGCCATCAGGGACGCGATCATCAGGGTGCCGATGGCGCCGACCACCTCGATATGGCCGGCGTCCCACTCGTTCCAGATCAGGACGGCGAGGACCTGGTTTTCGGGCCCCTGATAGAGCACCAGCGGCATGCCGGCGACGCGGACCACGTGCAACATGACCCAGATCCACACGCCGACGAAGGTGGGCAACATCAACGGGTAGAAGATGCGCCACCAGGTCCGCCACACCGGCGCGCCGGACACATGGGCGGCGTCTTCCAGGTCCTTGTGGATCTGCAGGATGGCGGCGTTCATGGCGCGGGTGCCATAGGCCAAGAAGGAGATGGTAAAAGCGATGCAGATCGACCAGATGCTGCCATAGAGCGCCGTGCCCATCTTCTGGTCCGTCTTCAAGAACACCCAGACGAAAGCGATGCCCATGACGATGCCTGGGATGGCGTGGGGCAGGAAGGCGAGCTGGTCAAGCAACTTGCGACCCCAGAACTTGGAGCGCACCACGACCATGGAGACCAGGAACGAAAGCACCGTCGTCGCCGTCGACGCCACGATCACCATCACCGCGGTGTTCCACAGCACGATGCCGATCAGCGGGTTGCGGAACAGATCGCCGTAATGGTCGAAGTTGAGCGTGCGCAGCGCCGCCATGGTCGGAATCCGGATATAGGGAACCAGCGAGGCATAAAGCAGCACCAGGAAGGGCAGCAACACAGACAAGGTGGCGTAGGCAAACACCAAAACCAGAGCCGGCGTCCGCCAGGCCCCCAGCGGGATGAGATGAGGCCGGTAGCCCTTGCCGGAGATCACCGTGAAGCGCTCGGACCGCGAGATTAGCCGCGCATAGAGCGCGGTAGCGACCACGGCGATGGCGAGATAGAACATCGACAGCGCGTTGGCCTCGCCATAGGCCGGCAGGAAGGATTGGGAATTGATGATGGAATAGATCTTGGTGGAGAACACATAGATCCGGGCGGGCAGGCCAAGGACGCCGGGAACCTCGAACACCTCGAGCGCGGTCATCGCCTGATAGATCATGATGGCGACCAGGCCCGGCGCCAGAAGCCGCATGGTGACCTTGCGCGCGGTGCTCACCGGCCGGGCGCCGGAGACCGCGGCGGCTTCTTCCAGCGACGGGTCCATCGAGCGGAACAACGGCACCATCATGAGGAACGCGGTGGGTACCAGGCGGATGCCCTCGACGAAAATCATGCCGCCGAGGGAATAGACGTTGATCGGCCCGATCCCCAGCCCGTGGACGAGAATCTGGTTGAGAAAACCGATGCGGGGCGATAGCAGCAGGACCCAGGCCATGGCCTGGAGCATCCCCGGCATCGCCAGGGTCAGGGGCACGCCGACATAGATCCAGATCTTGCCGGGCATGTCGGTGCGCTCCACCAGCCAGGCCAGCATGACCGCTATGGTGATGCCAAACGCCACGCTTCCGGCGACATAAATCGCGGTGTTGGTGAAGACCGTATAGGTGGCGGGGTTGAACCAGACCGCGGAGTAGTTCTCAAGGCCGAGCTTGGCCGGGTCGAGCTCGGTGGGCAGATCGGCGGTGGAGAAACTGCCGAGTACCAGGAAGCCCAGCGGCACCACGACCGCCGCCGCCACCACCGCGAACACCCCATGCTGCCACAGGCTGAACCGCATACCCGCCATGCGGATCGGGTTCAAGATTGTGGCGGCAATACTCAACCGAGCTCCCCTGGGGTGTGTACCGGTTGCTCTGGCCAGTCCCGCAAGCGGCTCTTAATCGCAGTCGATCTTCTTGGCTTCCTCGCCGGCGCCGGGATAGGTGACCTTGCAGGTCATGCCGGCCTTGAGATCGCCGCGGTCTGAGGCCTTGCCCTTGATGAAGACCTTGGTGCGCCGGCCGCTGATCTTCACCTTGTGGCGCCCGCCACCGGCGGAAATCGTCATCGAACGGCGCTTGACCTTCAACAGCTTGGCCTTGACGGTGCGGTATACGGTGCCGGTTGCGCCCTCCCACAGCGGGTTCCACACCTTGTACATGGCCGGCAGCATGAGGCCCTCCTTGGGACCGCGCATGGCGACCGCAGCGCCGCTGATGCCTTCACCGCCGAGGGGGAGGAAGCGGCCATCCTTGATCAGGTCCTTGTGGATCGGCGTCGCCCGGTCGGCGCCGAATTTGGCGACTTGGCCTTCCTTGCTCAGCACCCAATTCAAGTACAGCTTGGCGGCGTGGGTGTTGGGCGCGCCCTTGAGGATGGTCGCTTCGGTGATCGAGACCGGCGCCGGGTCCGGGCAGTGGAACGCCACCGGGGCGCCCTTGGCCTGGCGCTCCTGGACCCGGAACGGGGAGGCGGTGATCGACATGTGGAACTCGCCGGCGGCCAGCAGGCCGACCAGGGCCGAGGTGCCTTCCTTGCGCAGCTGCGGCTTGACCTCGGTGAACAGCCGGGTGACGAAGTTCGTGGTCCAGTCCACGCCCTTGGCCGACCACAGATTGACGATCCATTGGTTGGGCCGGTTGGCCAGCGCCAGATTGCCCTTGCGCCAGCGCTTCGAGTTCAGAAGGTCGCCCCAGGTGCGGGGCAGGTCCGCCTTGTTGACCTTGTCGGTGTTGTAGGCGGCACACCAGTAACGCAGGCGCACCCCGACCCAGCGGCCCTTGGGCTCCATCATGCCGGCGGGCAGGTTGCGGATGTTGGGCAAGTCGCGCAAATCCGTCAACAGGTCGTTCTTGTAATAGAGGAACACCTTGCCGCCGAGGCCGTTGACGATATCGGTGATATAGCGCCCGGTCCGAAGCGCGATCAGCGGCTTCATGGCGCGGTCGCTGCGCTTGGGGCGGGAATACTGGATCTTGATGAAGGGGTAGCGCTCGCGGAACGGCGCCGACATGGCGAGAAATTCGGAATGCTCCCACGATGAGTGGATGCGGAGCTTGCCCTCTTTCTTGGCCGCCGCGATCCAACCCTTGGGCACCTTCAGTTCCGCCTCCAGCCCCTTGAGAATGCCGGGCTCGAACTTGAGGGACTTGAGAATCTTCTGGGTCGACTTCGGGAGTTCCCCGGCCTGGGACGGCGGGGCCAGCGCGGCCACGATGGCCGCTGTCACGGCGACGGCGGCCGCTTTTGTCAGTGCTGATGCCAACATGTCCTTGTCTCCCTGTTCACGGTTCAAGTTTGGTTGTAGTCGGGCCGGATGTGTTTGATCTCCACGCCCTTTTTCGCCAGCTCCTTGGCGTATTCGTCATAGATCGCCGGATCCTCGTCCTCGAATTCGATCTGGGCCTTGCCGAACTGGGTATCTCCGGCGATGCCGCCCCGGAACCCCGGCAGACCCGTGCGCAGGGGATGCTCCGGGTTGTTGTTGCGGATTGCGAGGTAACGCGCCGGGTGGCCTCCGGTGTTGAAATGCTGGTGCCAGCACCATTCCGGCGGTGCGAACATGGTGCCGGCATGCCAGTCGACGCGCTCGCGGGGCTCGCCGTCCTTCCACAACAGCGAATAGCCCTCGCCGTCGAGGATGACCACATGGGCGCCGGCGCCGTGACGGTGGGATTTCTTGTAGGTGCCGACCTCGAAGGACGAGATATGGGCGGCGATGGTGTTGCCGGACATGGACATGAAGGCGGTGCGCGCCCCCCCGCCCCTGAGCTGCCAGTCATAGAGTTCGTACTGGCTGACATCGGGGATGAAATTGACCCGGGCGAGCCGGCTGCCGAGATAATCGGGCACGCCGTCGAAGAATTCCTCCTCGCCCTTGTAGCGCTTGTCGAACACATGGTCGTTGCCGAACACATAGTCGTCGTCGTGATAGAGGCTCATCACCAGGGGCGCGTTGTTGACCACCAAAAGCCGCGCCGGGCGGTCCTTATCCAGGTTGCGGTGCCGGTATGAGGTGTTCAAGGGCGGCGAGAACAGGCTGCGCGCCTGCCATTCCACGGTGCGGGCGGGATAGCCCTTCTGCTCGATCACGGTTTCGCCATGGCCCTCGACCACATAGACCGTGCCCTCGAACATGTGGTGGACCAGGTTGAGCTCCTGGCCCGGCGGGATCTCATGCACCATGGCGCCGACCAGGAAGGAATCGGTGAGGTTGATGAAGCAGCCATTGCCGCCGAAGCGGTCCCATGGCGCCATCGCGACCTCGGCAAGATCGCCGATGAAGTAGGTCTCGTGGATCGGGATGCCTTGCTTTTCCTGCCACTGGAAATAGTACTGGGGCGGACGGGTGTATTTGATCGACTCGGGGTCGTTGGCGGCAGGGCTGGCGGTTTTCTTCGCCATTGTGGTGTTACTCCCTCATTACGTTTCTTGTCATCTGGGCCGGACGCGGTCTTGACTGAAAGCGGTGTCAGGCCCCGGCCACCTCCCGCGCCACGCGGGCCTGGCCGGTGGAAACCTCGACCGAAATCACGCCGTTAAGAGCTTCGTCCCGGATCACCCCATGGGGATCGGAGCCCTTCTCCACCGTATCGATCTGCTCAACCAAGAGCTTGCGGTAAAGCGCCACACCCTGGTCGGATACGCCGAGATTTTCCCGGCTCCGGTCGGTGACCGCGCCCTGGGTCTCCCACGCCATGGCGTCCTGGGAGGCGAAGGTGTCCCGGTGATAGTCGCCGTCATCGCCGCGGAACGAGGACACGAACTCCACCGGCGGCACATCGGGCTGCGCAATCTTGCTTCCGTCCTCGGTCGGGGTGAACTGATAGCGGATGATCTGGGTGTGGGTGTCGTCCACCGGCAGGCGCATATGCATGACCAGATGCTCGCGCTGGGGCGACAGCAGCATGTTGGGGAAGACCAGCGGATGGCCACGCTCCTGCTCACCATCATCGCCGCCATAGATGCGCTGCTTCAAGATGCCGCACCAGTTGGGCTGCTTGATGATCTCGAAGTTGGTCTTCTCGATCGGGCGATAGTAGTAAGCGCCGGCCTTGCCCCGGCCCTTGAGCGCCAGGGTATGGGCATGCAGGTAGTAGGTGTGGGTGGAATCGACCGAATTCTCCATCACCTGCAGCCAATTGCAGTTGAGCACTGGCAGGATGAACACGGTGCGGCAACCGTCCTCGCGCAGGAAGATGTCCCACCTGGGCAACAGCGGCACCGGTTCCGGGCCGAAATAGGCGAAGATGACGCCGCCAAGGGTCTGGACGGGATAGGCCTTCTGGGAGACCTCATCCTTCAAGGGGCTGTCGGCGGGCTCGAAGGGCTGTTCGATGCAGCGGCCCGTAATGTCGTATTTCCAGCCGTGATAGGTGCAGCGCAGGCCGTCGTCCTCGACGAAGCCGTAATAGAGCGACGCCGAGCGGTGGCAGCAATGTTCCTCGACCAGGCCGATGCGGCCCTGGCCGTCCCGGAACAGCACCAGATCCTCGCCCAGCGCCCGGACCCTCTTCTTGGGCGCCTCATCCGTCAGCTCGGCTGCCGCCGCCACCGGGAGCCAGTAACGCCGGAGCATCTCGCCGGCAGGCGTCCCGGCACCGACCCTGGTCAGGCGTTCATTGGTGTCTGGTGAAATCATCTTACCCTCCACCTTTCCCAGTCCGCAGCTCCCCTTGCCCGGAAACAGCTAAAATATAGGCCGAATGATCACTTTCCGCCACCTCATTGGGCCCGATGGCGGCGCTGGCTTTATCGCGGCGGGGGAAATCCGGGATCGACACCGCACAAAGAAAGAGATTGAGGACCCGTTTGAAAACGCCGATGCTCTTGCCCAACGGTCCCTTTTCAGTTGACGGTCCGATGGAACCCTAGCAGGTCACTTCTTCTGCGACTTCTCTGGTTCCTTGTCTTCGACCTGACTCACCACCCAGGCACGGTCTCCCTCGACCGGTGAAGCGCAGGGGCCCCTAACGGTGAAACCAAATGGCCTGTGCTTTATTTGCCGACGCTGGTGGCGACGTCGGTGTCGTAATCGACTTTGGGCCCGCGGGGACGTTTCCCACGGACCCCCTTCACGTCTTTCTTGGTTTCA
>JAZFWG010000303.1:0-11535 GCA_036448135.1 Alphaproteobacteria bacterium | reverse complement strand
CAACGAAATTGTCTATCTCGACATTTCCAGCACCTCGAGTTCGATTGCAAAAAAGCGGGCCCAAAAACGAAAGCTCAATAATATTCGTTGGTTGGAAGGGTCTATCCTAGATCTCCCTGAAATGGATCTCGGTTCCTTCGACTACATCAATTGCTCTGGTGTTCTGCATCATCTTGAGAACCCGGCTCTCGGATTAAGGGCTCTGGAAAGCATCCTCGCCGACGATGGCGCTATCGGTGTCATGGTTTACGGAAAATACGGTCGCACTGCGGTTTATCAAATCCAGGAGCTCATGCGTCTCGTTAATGGAGATGAGACGGATATGAGCAAGAAGGTCATAAACACATCAAAAATTTTGGAATACCTACCACCCACCAACTGGTTCAGAAGTTCTTCGGATTCCACCACGGATCACAAACAATATGGTGACACTGGTATTTTCGACCTCTTTCTCCATGCTGTGGACCGAGCATTTACCATACCCGAACTTTATCAATGGATTGAGGGCGCCGGCTTGGAGTTGATTGAATTCGCTCAAAATCGCCATTTTCTTGATCCATTCGCCTACATCAGGGACGAAAAGCTCCTGGCGACGATCAAGTCCAAGCCCGTTCGTGTCCAACAAGCCATCGCTGAATTGATGAGTGGATATTTCAAAAAACATGTTTTCTATTGTGGGCGATCTTCAAGATGCGTTGCTGATCTCCGTCAGCCTAACATGGTCCCTTTTCTTTGGACCGATAAGACACACCTTGAAGCTTTCGAAGAGTTGAATCAGGGCAACGAAAGCTCAACTGTGTTTCAGGCAGACAGCGGCTCGGTGACCATCTCTGCTGAACCGCTATACGCCACCCTTTTCAAACATATTGACGGCATCAAGACCGTAGACGAGATAATCGGCGCCGTTCGTCGGGAAACCTCAGAAACCGGCGTTAGCTACGAACAGGTACTTGACGCGCTTGAAAACTTCTATATCCCCTTAAACCTGTTCAATTTGATGTGTCTACGTCATAAAAACGTCCCGCCCTATCTCAATCGTGATCAGTTACAAAGTCGTGCTTTTGGCACATTTTCGTCCGAGCCAAAGCCAGATAATCGGTTTTAGCCCACAACATGTTGTGGGTTTTTCGCGGCAACCCACCGCATCCTTGTTGCACACCGGGATTAGGGCTCTTATAAGGACTTGGGTGTATGACCTTGTGCCTACCCCGCTAGGCGCGGTCGATGAGGGCTTATGAACGATCTTTTTGACAGATCGATAGATCTGAATTCCGATTACACAGCCGAGGACATCGAGGTCCTCGAAGGACTCGAACCGGTGCGACGCCGGCCGGCCATGTATATCGGCTCGACCGATGTCAACGGGCTTCATCATCTGGTGGCGGAGCTGTTGGACAATGCCATGGACGAAGCCGTCATCGGCCAGGCCAGCCACATCGATCTCGACCTCGAAGCCGGCGATTGGGTCACCGTCCGCGACAACGGGCGCGGCATTCCCGTGGACCCCCACCCCAAATTCAAGAAAAAGTCGGCCCTCGAGGTCATCCTCACCACCCTGCATTCGGGTGGCAAGTTCAGTTCCAAGGTCTATCAGACCGCCGGCGGCCTGCATGGTGTCGGGCTCTCGGTGGTCAATGCCCTCGCCGATCACCTCATCGCCGAGGTCGCCCGCGACCGCAAGCTCTGGGTCCAGGAATATTGCCGCGGTGTCCCCAAGGGCAAGCTGCAATCCATGGGCGCCGTCAGCAACCGCCGCGGCACCACCATCCGTTTCCACCCCGATCCAGAGATCTTCGGCACCAAAGCCGGTTTCCAGCCGGCGCGGCTTTACCGCATGGCGCGGTCCAAGGCCTATTTGTTCCGCGGCGTCAAGATCCGCTGGCGCGTCGATGCCAAACTGCTGACCAAACGCGACGGCATCCCCGAGCAAGAAGTCCTGCATTTTCCCGGTGGTCTCGGCGACCAGCTCGACGCCATTTTGGATGACCGCACGACGCTGATGCCCAGCCCTTTCATCGGCGAGGTCGCCTCGGCCAACGGCAATGGCGGGCGGGTCGAATGGGCCGTGAGCTGGCCCGAAGACGGCGAGGGTTGTCTCGAGACCTACTGCAACGCCGTACCCACGACCCGGGGCGGCAGCCACGAGACCGGCCTGCGCAATGGGCTGACAAAGGCCATCAAGGCCTATGGCGAGCTGGTTGGCAATCGCCGTGCCCAACAGATCACCGCCGAGGATGTCATGGACGGGGCCACGGCGATTCTTTCGCTGTTCCTGCGCGACCCCCAATTCCAGGGCCAGACCAAGGAGAAGCTGGGCAGCCCGGAAGCGACCAAGTTGGTGGAAACCACCATCAAGGATCATTTCGACCATTGGCTGAGCGGCGATCCCGAAGCCGCCAATGTGCTTCTTGACCACATCGTCGCCCGCACCGGAGAGCGGCTGCAGCGGCGCCAGGCCCGCGAGATGTCCCGCAAGGCCGCGGGGCGCCGCAACCGGCTGCCGGGCAAGCTGACCGATTGCACCAGCTCGAGCCAGGAGGGAACGGAGATCTTCCTTGTCGAGGGCGATTCCGCCGGCGGCTCGGCGAAACAGGCGCGACGGCGCGACACCCAGGCCATACTGCCGCTGCGGGGAAAGATCCTCAACGTGGCCACGGCATCGGCGCAGAAGGCCCAGGCCAACCAAGAGATTCACGACCTGGCCCAGGCGCTCGGCTGCGGCATCCGGGACCAATATGACGACAGCAAGCTGCGCTACGAACGGGTCATCATCATGACCGACGCCGATGTCGACGGCGCCCATATCGCCTCGTTGCTGATCACCTTCTTCTACCAGGAAATGCCCGCACTCATTGAAAACGGGCACCTGTTTCTCGCCCAGCCGCCGCTTTACCGCATCTCCCAAGGCCCGGTTACGGCCTATGCCCGCAATGACGCCCACAAGGAAGAGTTGATGAACACCTCCTTCACCGGCAGGGGACAGATCGAGATCAGCCGTTTCAAGGGCCTCGGCGAGATGCCGGCAGCGCAGTTGCGGGAGACCACCATGGACCCGGAAAACCGCATCCTGGTCAAAATCGTTATTCCCAAGGACGAGATCGAATCCACCGCCAAGCAAATCGATGACCTGATGGGACGCAGGCCGGAACTGCGGCTCGCTTTTATCCAAAAAAACGCCGAAAAAGCAATGGATTTAGACGTTTAGGGCAATCGCCCTTGCTCACCTTAAGTTTACTTCCTATGTCTCTTATAGGTCGTTAGAGTTATGGCGATTCCCTGTATGATCTGTGTCATAGGAGATTCAGCATGCGCCGTATTTCCTTCCTAGTTCCCGCGGTTCTTGCCCTGGTTCTCGGCGGCTGCGCCGGACAAGGCATAACGGTCAACGAGCATTCCCCCACCTACTTGTGGGAGGATGTCCGCTATGCCCAAGATGGGCGCGACACCAGGGTGGTCATCCGCGGCAACCCATTCGGACTGCAGCAGCCCATCTTTGAGAAGGCCGTGCTCGATGCCATGCGGGGCCAGCAAATGTGGCTCAAGACCAATTTCACCGCGTCACCCGCCAATGCCCACAAGGACTTCAAGGTCGTCATGCTGTTCAACGGCCCCGATGATGTCCTTGGCGAGGATCTCTGCAGCGTCCCTGGAAAATATAGTTCGGTTTCCGGAAGCACCGGGTTCCGAGTCCAGGCGGCATGGTGTTATGGCGATGATCCGGAAACCCAGGTGGTGGGAAGCGCCGGCGCCAACAGCGTCAATTCTCCGGCGTTTGCCGCACTCATTGGCCAAACCACCCGTGCTCTGTTCCCGTTTACACCCGATGATGATGACGGCCAGGACAACGATCTGGTTGACTAGGGTCCGTACGCATAACCATGACGAAAAGGGGCCGGTCACACGGCCCCTTTTCGTATTCCGCCCGACTGGAGAAACCTCTTGAGCCTCGCATCCCATGAATGGCCGGGCCCAACCGGGGCACAGAAACCGGTGGCGGTGGCCGCACTGGTGATTCTGGCCGCGGGCGCCATCGCGCTGGCGATGCGCGATGTCCCCGATTGGCGGCCAGGCGCGCTGTTCATCATCGGCGCCCTTCTGGGCATGACCCTCTATCATGCCGCCTTCGGCTTCACCTCGGCCTGGCGCAAGCTCATCACCATCGGGGACACCACCGGCGTCAGGGCCCAACTCGTGATGCTGGCGCTGGCGACGCTCCTGTTCGCGCCGGTGCTGGCGGCGGGTTCGGCATTCGGTGAGGGCGTGGCCGGCGCCGTGGCCCCGGCGGGAGTCTCGGTCGCGGTGGGCGCGTTCCTGTTTGGCTTTGGCATGCAACTCGGCGCCGGATGCGGCTCGGGCACCCTTTACACGCTCGGCGGCGGCAATGGACGCATGGCGGTGACCCTGCTGGCCTTCTGCGCGGGTTCGTTCCTGGCCAGTCTCCATATGCACTGGTGGCAGGACCTGCCCGCCACGGCGTCGATCTCCCTTGGCGCGAAGTTGGGCTGGCCCACCGCCGTTGCCTTGCAGCTCGGGCTTTTCGCCATCCTGGCCTGGGTCTTGAACCGGTGGCATGGTGGTGGTGCCGCTTTGAGGGCGGCGGATCAAGCTTCAAGCCCGGCGGCGCGGGCTTGGCGCTGGCAAAGGTTGGCCGCGGGACCGTGGCCGCTCTACGCCGGCGCGGTGGCGCTGGCAGTCCTCAACGGGCTGACCCTGGTGGTGGCGGGACATGCCTGGTCCATCACCTGGGCCTTTACGCTGTGGCCGGCCAAGCTCGTCACCGCCACCGGCTGGTCGCTCGCAGACAATCCGTTCTGGTCATCGCCGTTCCAGGCCCGGGCCTTGGAAGCCAGCGTCTTCGCCGACACCACCTCGGTGATGAATTTCGGCATCATCATCGGCGCCCTGCTGGCGGCGGCGCTGGCGGGGCGGTTCGCCCCCACCCTCAGGGTCCCCTGGCCATCCCTGCTGGCGGCCGTCATCGGCGGCGTGCTCATGGGCTATGGCGCGCGAATCGCCTATGGCTGCAATATCGGCGCCTTTTTCAGTGGCATCGCCTCGACCAGCCTCCATGGCTGGCTGTGGATTCTGGCCGCGCTGCCCGGATGCGTCCTCGGCGTCAGGCTCAGACCCCATTTCGGGCTTGCCCCCTGAAAGCCCGTGTTTCTTTGGCCTTGGTCGCCATTCCAGGGGTTTTTTCGGATATTTCCGGGGTTGGGCCAAGACAAACATTGACTTCTTACGGTTTAACCCCAACTTAACGGCAATGATTAGACAATTTTTGCGCCGTTAAAATTAACCTAAATGAGTTTCGATTGAGTTTTGATGATCTTGGGCTCGGCCCGGAAACCCTGCGCGCCGTCGCCGAAGCCGGATATACCGAGCCCACACCGATCCAACAGCAAGCCATTCCCTATGTCCTGATGGGCCGCGATATTCTCGGCTGTGCCCAGACCGGGACCGGCAAGACTGCGTCCTTCACATTGCCGATGATCGAGATTCTCGACGCCGGCCGGGCCAAGGCCCGCATGCCGCGGTCGCTGATTCTCACTCCGACGCGGGAACTGGCTGCGCAGATCGCGGGAAATTTCGAGACCTACGGCAAGTACCACAAGCTGACCAAGGCGCTGATCATCGGCGGTGAATCCATTGTCGCTCAGGGGCAGCTGCTGGACCGGGGCGTCGATGTCCTGATCGCCACGCCGGGGCGCCTGATCGACCATTTCCAACGCGGTGGCGTGCTGCTCAACGACGTCAAGATCCTGGTGATCGACGAGGCCGACCGCATGCTCGATATGGGCTTCATCCCCGATGTCGAGCGCATCGTCACCTTTTTGCCGAAGATCCGCCAGACCCTGTTCTTCTCCGCCACCTTCCCGCGGGAAATCCGCCGCCTCGCCGACTCCTTTTTGATGAATCCCAAGGAAATCCATGTCACGCCCAAGACCTCGGCAGCGGAAACCGTCGATCATTTCCTGGTCCGGACCGCGCCGGCGAAGAAAAGCGATGTGCTGTGCGATTTGCTGCGCGGCCAGTCGGTGAAAAGCGCCTTGATATTCTGCAACCGCAAGCGTGACGTGGACGTCCTGGCCAGTTCGCTACGCCGCCACAAATTCTGCGTCGGCGCGCTTCACGGCGACATGGCCCAGCCGGCGCGCACGGCGATGCTCGAATCCTTCAAGAACGGCGACATCAACCTGCTGGTCGCCACCGATGTCGCCGGCCGCGGGCTCGACATCGTCGGCCTGTCCCATGTCTTCAACTTCGACGTGCCGACCCACGCCGAGGACTATGTCCACCGCATCGGCCGTACCGGACGCGCCGGGCTCCGGGGGTGCGCCATCACCCTGGCGACCGGCGAGGAGCGCAAGTACGTTGCCGCCATCACCCGGCTCATCGGCCAGGACATTCCCGGACTCGATGGCGCTGCCAGCGGTGATGACGCCCATGACGCCGAGCCTTCCGAGGGCAAACAGACAGCGGTGACGACCGAACCCGAGGCAAAGCGGCCAAGAGCGAATGCAAGGCCGAGGACCCGCCGGGAGCGCAGGCCACGAACCCAGGCCAGGGACACGGCCAAGGACAAACCCAAGGCGGCCAACGGCGCCCCCCCCCAACCGCAAGCCGCCAAACAGGAACATGCGAGATCCAAAGGCGGCAGGTCTCAAGGCCGGGCCGGCGCCAAACAGGTGGTGGCCTTCGGCGACAATATGCCCGCATTCCTGAGGCAGCCCGCCTCGAAAACCACCTCCTAGGACCTCCCCGCACCCGCCCCACCCCGGCGAAAGCGGTCACGCGATCCCATCCCCCGTGGCCCATCCCCCGTGGCCCGTTCCCAGCGGCCCGTTCCCCGTGGCCCGTTCCCCGTGGCCCGTTCGCCATGTTAGGATAGCGTTGTTCAACCAAGTGAGCGCAATGACGTTTTCCATCCAACCGCTTTCCGGGCCCCTGGGCGCCGAGGTGTCGGGATTAAATTTATCCCAATCCCTCGACGACGCCACCATCGGCGAAATACTCGACGCCTGGCATGCCCACGAGCTTCTGCTGTTCCGCGGCCAGGACATCAGCGAGGACCAGCAGGTCGGCTTCGCCGCCCGTTTCGGCAATGTCGCTCCTTGGTCCCTTTGCGAGGATGCCGTCGAGACCGAGGGGGCATCCCACCACCCCCTGATCATGTTGATCTCCAACATCAAGAAGGACGGCGAATATATCGGCTCGATCCCGGATGGCGAGGTCGATTTCCATTCCGACGGCATCTATACGGAAACGCCCCAGACCGCGACCATGCTCTATGCCATCGAGGTCCCGTCCAGCGGCGGCGATACCCTGTTCGCCAACATGTACATGGCCTATGAGGCACTGCCCGGCGACATCAAGGAGCGCCTGCAGGGCAAAACCGCGCTCCATGCCTTCACCTACAACACCCAGACCGTTCGCGACGTCGAGCGCAAGAAAGCGGAAGGAGACGCCGAGGTCAGCCGCTTTTCCCACCCGGTGTTCCGCACCCATCCGGCCACCGGGCGCAAGGCGCTTTACGTCAACCGGCTGATGACCCAGGAGATCGAGGGCATCGGGCCCGAGGAAGGCCGCCGGCTGTTGGATTTCCTGTTCGACCATTCGGAACGCCGCGAATTCATTTACGCCCACAAGTGGCAACCCCGCGATCTGTTGATCTGGGACAACCGTTGCCTCAACCATGGCCGCGATGAATTCGACTCCACGGAGCGGCGCCTGATGCGCCGCCTCACCATCGCCGGCGAGAAACCTTTCTAAGTCATAGTTTCAATAGGAGTTCGACCCATGCCCTTCTTTCCGTCCCTGCCGGAGGATTCCGGCGTCATGCAGATCTGGAAGACCTTCAATCCCAAGGCCCATGAGGGGCTTTCGATCTTCTCGCGCTCATTCATGCGCACCGAGGGGCCGCTGACCCCGGCGGACAAGGAAACCATCGCGGCCTATGTCTCGGACCTCAACAAATCGGAATATTGCTTCCTCGGCCATTCCCGGGCCGCCATCAAGCTCGGCACCGATGAAGGGGTGTTCAAGCCCCTGGCCGACGATATCGAGACCGCGCCGGTGCGCGACGAACTCAAGCCCATGCTGCGCTTCGTCAAGAAGCTGACGCTGACACCCCATGCCATGACCCAATCCGACGCCGACGCCGTGTTCAACGCCGGGTGGGACGAGAAATCGCTCCATGACGCCATCGTGGTCTGCGCCCGCTTCAACATGATGAACCGGCTGACCCTGGGCCACGGGCTGATCCGCGACGAGGAGCAAGCCGACAAAGCGGCGCTCAACATGGATTACGACCGCGCCACGTCTTAAGCGAGACCTTAACTCCGCATGGAAAAAGCCCCCGGCGGATGCCGGGGGCTTTGTCATTCCATCTGCGAAAAACGATTACTTGCAGCTGGTGTTGTAGGCAAGGCCACCTTCACCGTAATAGCTGACCGAGCAGGTCATGCCGATCTTGACGTCCTTGCGCTTGGCTTTCTTGCCACCGACCTTGACCTTGGTGCGGCGATCATGGGTCTTGAACTTCCAGGTCTTGCCCTTGGCATCCTTGAAGGTCCACTTCACGCGCTTGCCCTTGGCCTTGACCGTGACCAGCTTGAGCCCCTTTGCCTTCTTCTTCTTGGCCTTGGACAGCTTGGTGGAGCGCATCTCCGCATAGATGGTGCGGCCGCGGTCTATAACCTTCTGGGGGTATGAGTAGAGCTTGTCGAGAAGCTTCTCGACCCCCTTGGCGCTGAGGGCATTGACCTCGAGGGAGGCCCTTTCGATACCCTTCTTGAAGTCGTCCTTGGTCACCATGGTGTCGAAGGCCTTGCGCAAAGCGGCTCCATGCACCGGGTCGGTGCCCGGCGGCGCCGCGAAGGGACGGCCCATTTCCTGCCACATGAAAATGGCCTCGATCACCTGACGGTCCTCTTCAGTCTCGGCCAGATCCAATGGCGTCGGTATATTGGGAAGGTCCGGGTGCTTGGCAATGGAAAGTTGAATCAAAACGTTCACGAACTTGTCCTTGAGCCATTTCGCCTTGCGCATCTTGAGCTGTGACCACGACCAGGACCCCACGCCCTGGATCTCGCCGCGTTCCATGGCCAGGGTGCTTTCGCCAGTGCCGCCATAGCCCACGATCACCTTGAACTTGGTGCCGAGAAGATTGTTGAGGAGCATTGGATAGACGCCGCCGCCGGATCGCGGCGAGGTGGCGCCGATGATGACCTCTTTCTTCATGGCATCCTGGATGGTCTTGATACCTGAATCGGCGCGCACGAATGTCACCGAGCGTTCGCGGTTGTAACTGCCGATATGGTAGAATTTGCGGGGATCGTATTTGGGCCCCCTGCCGCCGAGGAATGGCTCACGCAACGCCGCCGGGTGGAAATGCCCGATCACCGAGCCGTCCTTGGGCGCCACGGTGTAAAGCCAGTTCAGCGAACGCATGGAACCGGCGCCGGGCATATTGCGGACGATGACCTTGGGCTTGCCGGGAATGTATTTGACGATATGCCGCGCCACAACGCGACCGCCGCGGTCGAACCCACCACCGGGGTTGTAGCCGACAACGACGATTAGCCGGTTTTTCTTGTAGAATTCACTGGGCGCATTGTCCGTCGCCGGAGACGCCATTTGGCCAAGCACCGGCACCACCAACAGGGCACCTAAAATGGTCCAAAGGAATGTGCGAAGTTTCATGATCCATTCTCCCTGATTTTGATGTTCGTTCATCTTTATCCCCAGCCCGGAGATATGGCCTGATTGTGGGGGATGGCTTGCAGGATGGCAAGTGTCGCGGCCGGCCTGATTAAGTGTTTTATCCGCCGGCGGCGGGTCCGGAATTGTTCAAAATCTCCAATATGGTAAATGGCCGCAAACCGTGGGGGGCGGCATGTTGCCGGACGCCCGGTACGACATCCCGTCCCTATAAGCCGTCCCAGGGGGCGCTAACCGATGGCGAAGGCGCCGCCCTTGACGTAAAGGGTGTGGTGGACGCAGCCCTCGCGCCATTGCCAGGGCAGCACCTTGTGGGTGCGCACCCCATGCTTGCGGTAGGGCTCTTCGGCGGTGATGGCGTCGGCCTCGGCCAGCGATGAGGCGCGGACGATCATCATGCCGGCACCATGGCGGCTGCCGTCGGTATCGCGGAAGGGGCCCGCCGCAAGCAACACGCCGCGGGTCTCCAGATCGATTAGATAGGCGAAATGCTCCTGGCGGATCTCATCGATGGTTTTCTCGATCTCGGGGGCGGGTTCGACCTGCTCCATCCACGCCACGTAATACTGGGTGGTGTCGTCGTGATTGCCGGTGGGCGCAGCCATGGCTTGGTCTCCCTGTAGATGGTTATTTTATGATCACGCCGGGGCGCAATCGATGATGGAAATCATAGCAACCGATGCCATGACAGTAAACCTGGCGCCGGCCGGAGGCGCCGGCGGGCCGAATTAGCCGTCGCATAATACCTGCGGGAGGGGTAATATTTTTGTTGGGATCCGTTCATCCGGCAAGGGGAGGGAGATTCCGATGTCGAGCGTGAATACCGGTGCCATGGACCTTTCACGGCACCACAAACCGCAAAATCTAATCGACCGTTTCGCCTTCGCCTTCGTCAGGGTTCTGCGTTTCTTCGCCGACACGTTCTTCGCCAAGCGCTACGGCCACCGCGCCATCGTTCTCGAGACCGTTGCCGCCGTGCCCGGCATGGTCGGCGGGGCGCTACAGCACTTGCGGAGCTTGCGTACGATGACCGACGACGAGGGCTGGATCCGTATCCTGCTCGACGAAGCCGAGAACGAGCGCATGCACCTGATGGCCTTCATGCACATCGCCAAGCCCACCCGGCTGGAGCGGCTGTTGGTCATCATCACGCAAGGCGTGTTTTACAACGCCTTCTTCTTGATCTACTTGATCTCGCCCCGCCTCGCGCACCGCATCGTCGGGTACTTCGAAGAGGAGGCGGTCGTCAGCTACACCCAATATCTCGAAGAGATCGATGCCGGGAACCACGAGAACGTGCCGGTGCCCGAATTCGCCTTGCAATACTGGGACCTGCCGGAGAGCGCCAGGTTGCGCGAACTGGTGCTGGCGATCCGCGACGACGAGGCCGGCCATCGCAACGTCAACCATGAATTCGCCGATAAGCTCACGCGCGCCAAATCGGGCTGAGATGGCACGGCCATCCGAATGGCCTTTGAGTGCGATCGAACCGAGGGCCTCGGTCATCGGATGGCTGCCGACGATATCCTCTACCTTTGGCGGCTGGTTGGGAATAAGATTTCCATGATTGTTTTTATCCGGGTCGTGCCGGGTGAGCTTTCATCAGGCGGCAACAAACCGCTGAACAATTGGCATGGAAAAGACTTAAACAGGAAGGCAGAACTTCGATGGAAAAGGACATAATCGACCCTCGTATCTACGATCTGTATGACGAGTATTGTCATAGCCTGATGGAGCGTCGCGAATTCCTGAGACGCGCCGCGGCCATGACCATCGTCGGTGGCGGATCGGCGCTGGTGATGGCGCAGGCTTTGC
>JAZFWG010000302.1:0-6574 GCA_036448135.1 Alphaproteobacteria bacterium | reverse complement strand
TCAGCCATCCCGATACCGATGACTATTTCCAGGGCTTTCGCGCCGGCATCTACCTGCCGCGGCAATCCATGAATTGACCATCCATGGATGATGAACAACATGAAGGATTGCCGCCAATGTTTTGGCTTTTCAACGAAAAATTGAATGCATATCTTGCGCCGCGCGCGCCGGCGGGCTATGTCAATGGCGCGGCCGTCGATGACGTGCCGGGCGATCGTAGAGAAAATAAAAAGGATTTCATTCCAATATCACGCCATGACCACTGATTCACCACAAGGCGAGAGGCCGGAGCATCGGGATCACGACATCCTGGGCCGTGTCCGCAAACCCAACCACGACCATTCGGTCAGTGGCCGTGTGTTCGCGCGGCTGCGCACCTACCTGCTTGCCGGCGTCCTGGTCACGGCGCCGATCAGCATCACCATCTATATCGCGTGGTTATTCATCGATTACGTGGACGGCAAGATCACGCCGATGATTCCGGCGAAGTACAATCCGGAAACCTATCTGCCGTTCTCCATCCACGGGCTTGGCCTTGTCATCGTCATTTCCGCGCTGATCTTGATCGGCGCCTTGACCGGAGGCCTATTGGGGCGCTGGCTCCTGCGCTCGTCCGAGCACGTTCTCGCCCGCATGCCGGTGGTGCGGGGCATTTACGCCACCGTGAAACAGGTGTTCGAGACCGTGCTGTCACACCAGTCCGACGCCTTCCGTCAGGTGGTCATGATCGAATATCCGCGCCGTGGCATCTGGGCCCTGGGTTTCCTCACCGGCAGCACCTTGGGCGAGGTCCAGAATCTAACCACCGAAGAGGTCCTCAACATCTTCCTTCCCACCACCCCAAATCCGACATCGGGGTTCTTGCTGTTCGTGCCCAAGGAGGACGTCCTGCTTCTCGACATGACGGTGGAAGAGGGCATCAAGATGGTGATGTCGGGGGGCATCGTCACCCCGCCGGACCGCCGCCCCCTGGAGGTTCAGAACGTGCCCCAGGTCTCGGCCAAGACCTTCGAGGACCTGGATATCATCCGCGAAAAGCAGAATTACGTCGACTAGTCTGTACTTTCAGCCCGAGCGCACATAAGCCACGGCGGCATCGCGGGCGAAGAGATACAACAACACCCGAAGCGCCTCGCCCCGCCTGGTTTTGAGCGCGGCGTCACGTTCCAGGATCAAGGCGGCGTCATCGCGCGCCATCTCAAGCAAATCACCGTGCTCTGCGATATCGGCAATGCGGAAATCTGGCAGGCCGCTTTGCCGGGTGCCCAGCAATTCGCCGGCGCCGCGCAGGCGTAGATCCTCCTCGGCGATGCGGAAGCCGTCGTCGGTCTGGCGCAGGATCTCCAGCCGTTGGCGCGCCGCCTCGGTCAAAGGCGGGGCATATAGCAACAAGCACGTCGATGCCGCCGTGGCCCTGCCGATGCGCCCGCGCAGCTGATGAAGCTGGGCGAGACCGAAGCGTTCGGCGTGCTCAATCACCATCACCGTCGCCTGGGGCACATCGAGACCGACCTCGATCACCGTGGTCGCGACCAGGATCTTGGCACCCCCAGAGACGAAATCGCCCATCGCCTGAGCCTTTTCCGCTGTTTTCATGCGGCCATGGACCAGGGCAGCCTGGCCGGGAAAGCGGGCGTTAAGATGATCGAAGCGCTCTTCGGCGGCGGCGAGGTCGATGACCTCGGAGTCCTCGACCAGGGGGCAGACCCAATAGGCCTGGGCCCCGGCCATGAGCGCCCGGTCGAGGGCGTCGACCACCTGGCCCAGCCGCGAAAGCGGCATGGCGCGGGTATCGATCGGTTTGCGCCCGGCGGGTTTTTCCGTCAGGCGCGAGATATCGAGATCGCCATAGGCCGTCAGCGTCAGGCTGCGCGGGATCGGTGTTGCCGTCATCACCAGAACGTCGGTGCCCGAACCCTTGGCCGCCAGCTCGAGCCGCTGCTGGACGCCGAACCGGTGCTGCTCGTCGATCACGGCAAGTCCGAGATCGTGAAATACCACCTCGGCCTGGATCAGGGCATGGGTGCCGATGGCGAGCTTGATGCCGCCCGAGGCAAGCCCGTCAAGGGCTTGGCGCCGTGTCTTGCTCTTGTCGCCACCCAGCAAGAGCACACTCTCGATCCCGGCGGCCCGCGCCAGGGGATCGATGGTGGCGAAGTGCTGGCGCGCCAGGATTTCGGTGGGCGCCATCAACGCCGCCTGGGTTCCGGCCTCGATGGCATTGAGCATGGCGAGGAGCGCGACCACGGTCTTGCCGCTGCCGACATCACCCTGCAGCAGCCTGAGCATGCGGTCGCCTCGGGCCATGTCGGCGATGATCTCATCTGTCGCTAGGCTCTGGCATGGGGTCAGTTCGAAGCCGAATCCGGCCAAGGCCTTGGCCCTGAGACTGCCATCGCCGCAAAGGCCGCGGCCGGTCTGGCGGCGGGCATGGTCGCGGATCAAGGCGAGGGCAAGCTGGTTGGCCAACAACTCGTCATAGGCGAGGCGAAGGCGCGGTCCGCTACGGGGATCAAGGTCCTCGGGCGCTTCCGGTGCGTGGGCCGTCATCAAGGCCGTCTTCCATGGCATCCATCCCTCGCGCTTGACCAAGGGGCCGTCGAGCCATTCACCGAGATCGGCAGCCCGCTTCAACGTCTGGGCCATGGCCTTGCCCAGGGTCCGGGCCGTCAGACCCGCCGTCAGCCCGTAGACCGGCTCGACCGCTTTAAGACGGTCAAGCTCTTCAAGGGTGCCGATATGGTCGGGATGGGTGATCTGGATTTCGTTGCGGTAATGCTCGACCTTGCCGCTGACCACCCGGGTCTCGCCGATCGGCAGGGTGCGTTCCAGATAGTCGGGTTTGGCATGGAAGAACACCAGGGTCAGCTTGCCGCTGTCGTCGGAGCAGTACACCCGGTAGGGCAGGCGCCTGTTGGGGGGCGGCGCGTGCTTGTCGATGTGCACCGTCAGGGTGGCGATGGTGCCGGTGGGGGCGTCGGCCACCTTGGGGGCGAAACGGCGGTCGATCAGCCCAACGGGCAGGTGCCAGCACAGATCGATGACCAGGGGCCCGGCCATCTTCTCGATCAATTTGCCGATGCGCGGCCCGACGCCAGGCAGCGAGGTTGTGGGCGAAAACAGTGGGAATAGGATTTCCGGGCGCATGGCTTGGGGAATCGCGGTGGCTGACAGGGCCCTCGCAAAACTTTATACCCTATCTCTGGCCAAAAGGGACAGTGTGGGTCGAGCCTTGGATGATCGCCGCAAACGCCTGCTATACCGGAGTTCGCGCCGCGGCTCCCAGGAAGCCGACCTGCTGCTCGGCCATTTTGCCCGGCATCACGTGCCCGGCTTTAGCAATGAGCAGTTGGACCGTTTCGAAAATTTGACCTTGAACCCCGACGCCGATCTGTTGGACTGGAACAGCGGCCGGGCCCCGGTGCCCGAGGACCAGCAGAACGACGTTATGCGGCTGTGGTGCGACTTTACCTATCCGGCGATATGAGTGGGGGCGAAATGAGTTCCCCCGGCCAACCGTTGTCTTCGAAAGGTCGCCTTGATATCTGCGGCGCGCCTGAGGGCTTCGACGGTCTGCTGCTGGGCCGCCTCGCCGGGGCCGGCGATGCCGACCTCATCCATGTCTCGGTCGATGACGCGCGGATGGCGCGCATCAATGAGGCGCTTGGTTTCTTCCACCCGGAAATTGAAACCCTCACCCTTCCGGCGTGGGATTGTCTGCCCTATGACCGGGTTTCCCCCAACAACGCCATCGTCGCCCGGCGCATCGATACCCTGGTGCGCCTGGCGCGGACACGCCACGAGGCCATCCGGGGCCGCATCCTCCTGACCACGGTCAACGCCTTGTTGCAACGCATGGCGCCGCCGCAAAGCTATGACAATGCCTGCTTCGCCATCCAAGCCGGCGGCAGCATCGACCGTGACGCCCTGATGGCGTTCCTGAACCGCAATGGTTATGGGCGGTCGGAAACGGCGATGGAGCCCGGCGAATACGCGGTGCGCGGCGGTATCATCGATGTCTTCGCGCCGGGTTGCGAGGACCCGTTGCGCCTCGATCTGTTCGGCGATGAGCTTGAACGCATCCGCACCTACGACCCCCTCAGCCAAACCAGCGTCGGAAGTCTCGAATCCTTCGAGTTCAAGCCGGTCAGTGAAGTGCTGTTGGACGAGCAATCGATCCTGCGTTTCCGCGGCAATTACCGCGATCTTTTCGGCGCCGGTTCCGGTGACGATCCGCTCTATGAATCGGTGAGCGCGGGGCGCCGCCATATGGGCATGGAACATTGGCTGCCCCTGTTCCATGACCGGCTCGAGACCCTGTTCGCCTACATGCCCACAGCCGCCGTCACCCTGGACCATCAGGCCCTTGAGGTCCGCGACATGCGTCTCGAACAGATCGCCGACTTTTTCGAGGCCCGCACCAGCTTCAAGGGAGCCGCCTTCGGTGGCGAGACGGTCTACAACCCGTTGCCGCCCACGCGGCTTTATCTCGATGGCGCGGAGTGGGACCGGTTGTTTGCCACCCGTCCATGGGGTGCCTTCTCGCCCTTTGCGCCGGCGCCGTCGGCGGCCAATGCCTGGGATGCCGGGGCCCGGCCGGCGCCCAATTTCTTCAGCGAACGTCACCAAAAGGGGGCCATGGCGTTCGATGCGGTCGGTGCATTTCTTAAACACCAGCAGGGTTCGGGCCGCCCTGCGGTCATCGCCGCCTACAGTCCCGGCTCACGCGACCGGCTGTTGGCGCTTCTCCGCGACCACGGCATCGGCAATCTTTCGCCAGCCGCGGATTGGCACCAGGTCCGGGCCATGGGGAAAAGCGCGATTGCGGTGGTCGTGCTCGGCATCGAACACGGTTTCACCGCCCCGGACTTGGCCGTCATCGCCGAACAGGACATTCTTGGCGAGCGCCTGGCGCGGCGGGTGCCGAGACGCCGCGATTCCGAACGCTTCCTCGCCGAGGTGTCCAATCTTGCCGAAGGTGATCTGGTGGTGCATCTGGACCACGGCGTCGGCCGCTACGAAGGGCTTGAGGCCCTCGAGATCCTGGGCGCGCCCCATGATTGCCTCAGGCTGGTCTATGACGGCGGCGACAAGCTGTTCGTCCCGGTAGAGAACATCGACATCCTCAGCCGCTATGGCGAGGACCGCCACACGGTCGGCCTCGACCGGCTTGGCGGCGCCGCCTGGCAGGCGCGCAAGGCCCGGCTTACCAGCCGCATCAAGGTCATGGCCGAGGATCTGTTGCGCATCGCTGCCGCCCGCACCTTGACGCGGACCCACGCCATGGCGCCGCCCCAGGGCGCTTACGAGGAATTCTGCGCCGGCTTCCCCTTCGTCGAGACCGACGACCAGATGACGGCGATCGACGATACCCTTGCGGACTTGGCGTCGGACCGGCCCATGGACCGGCTGATTTGCGGCGATGTCGGTTTCGGCAAGACCGAGGTGGCGCTGCGCGCCGCCTTCACTGCCGCGTTGGCCGGCACCCAGGTCGCCGTCGTGGTGCCGACGACCCTTCTCAGCCACCAGCATTACCAGACCTTCCGCGACCGCTTCGCCGCCTTCCCGGTTGTGGTCGAGCAATTGTCGCGCTTCACGCCACCGGCGAAGGTGGCGGCGGTCAAGGACGGGCTCGGCGCCGGCACCGTCAACATCGTCATCGGCACCCACGCCCTTCTTAGCAAGGGGGTGAAGTTCGACAATCTTGGCCTTCTGGTGGTCGATGAGGAACAGCATTTCGGCGTTGCCCACAAGGAAAAACTCAAAAGCCTCAAGGCCAATGTGCATGTCCTCACCATGACCGCGACGCCGATCCCCCGGACCCTGCAGCTTGCGCTGACCGGGGTGAAGGAGATGAGCATCATCGCCACCCCGCCGGTGGACCGACTCGCGGTCCGCACCTTCATCCTTCCCTTCGATCCGGTGGTGGTGCGCGAGGCGATCCTGCGCGAACGGTTCCGCGGCGGACAGAGCTTCTATGTGGCGCCGCGCATCCGCGACCTCAGAGTGATCGAGGAGCAGCTCAAACGCCTGGTTCCCGAGGTCAAGCTGATCACGGTCCATGGCCGTATGGCCGCGCGCGATCTCGAGGCCGCCATGACGTCATTCCATGAGGGGAGTTTCGATGTGCTGCTGTCCACCAACATCATCGAATCCGGGCTCGACATCCCCAACGTCAATACCCTCATCATCCACCGTTCCGACATGTTCGGACTGGCGCAGCTTTACCAATTGAGGGGACGGGTGGGGCGGTCCAAAAGGCGCGCCTACGCCTATCTCACCCTGCCGACGGGCCGCACCCTGAGCAAAACCGCGACCCGGCGCCTCGAGGTCATGCAGACCCTCGACAATCTCGGCGCCGGCTTCAGCCTCGCCAGCCACGATCTCGACATTCGCGGCGCCGGCAATCTGCTCGGCGATGAACAGTCGGGCCACATCCGCGAGGTCGGCATCGAGCTCTATCAGCACATGCTGGAAGAGGCCGTCGCCGGATTGCGCGGTGGCGAAGGGGAGGGGGTGGAAAGCTGGACACCACAGATCAATATCTCGATGCCGGTGCTGATCCCGGAGTCCT
>JAZFWG010000301.1:0-11400 GCA_036448135.1 Alphaproteobacteria bacterium | reverse complement strand
TGAAGATCTGCGGAAGGCCCCCGGCGCCACCTTGCAAACAAAACTTTTCTGAACGTCGAGCTTTTTCCACATACATCCTTGCAGGAAAGGCCGTGGCCGTGGACAATCCACCGCGCCGGACGTGATCCGCCAAGCCATCAAGGGAAACACATGTCGCGCTACAACTTCAAGGAAACCGAGGCCAAAGGGCAGGCCATCTGGGAAGAGCGCGGCTGTTTCCGGGCAAACGAGGATCCGGGACGGAAAAAATATTACGTTCTCGAAATGTTCCCCTACCCATCGGGCCGCATCCATGTCGGCCATGTCCGCAACTACACCCTGGGCGACATGGTCGCGCGCTACAAACGCGCCTGCGGCTATAACGTGCTGCACCCCATGGGCTGGGACGCCTTCGGCATGCCCGCCGAAAACGCGGCGATCGAAAACAACATCCATCCCGGCAAATCGACTTATCAGAACATCGAGTCCATGACGCGGCAATTGAAGGCCATGGGGCTGTCCTACGACTGGTCGCGGGAGATCGCCACCTGTAGCCCCGACTATTACCGCTATGAACAGAAGATGTTCCTCGATTTCCTCGCCGCCGGCCTCGCCTACCGCAAGGAATCCTGGGTCAATTGGGACCCGGTCGACCATACCGTCCTAGCCAATGAGCAAGTGATCGACGGCCGGGGCTGGCGGTCCGGCGCGCCGGTGGAAAAACGCAAGCTTTCCCAATGGTTTCTCCGCATCAGCGATTTCGCCGACGATTTGATCGAGAGCCTCAAGTCCCTGGACCGCTGGCCCGACCGGGTGCGGCTGATGCAGGAAAACTGGATCGGCCGGTCGGAAGGGTTGCGCATGTCCTTCCGCCTGGCCCCGTCCCGGGCGGCGTCAGCGGAAACCGCCAAGGCACTCGATAGCTTCGACGGGCCCCTCGAGGTCTTCACCACCCGGCCTGACACCATCTTCGGCGCGGCTTTCTGCGCCATTTCCCCCAACCATCCCCTGGCCGATGCCCTCGGCGGCGCCGATGACGGCTTGGCCGCGTTCATCCAGGACTGCAACCGGCTGGGCACGGCGGAGGCCGCCATCGAGACCGCCGAGAAAGAAGGTTTCGATACTGGTATCATTGCCCGGCACCCCTTTGTTTCCGGACGCGAACTGCCGGTCTATGTGGCCAATTTCGTGCTCATGGAATATGGCTCGGGCGCCATTTTCGGCTGCCCCGCCCACGATCAGCGCGATCTCGAATTCGCCCGCACATATGACCTGGCGGTGCGCCCCGTGGTTGCACCAAAGGGCACCGATGCCTCGGGCTTTACCATCAATGAGGACGCCTATACCGAGGACGGGGTCCTGATCAATTCCGATTTCCTCGACGGTATGGCTGTGGCCCAGGCCAAGGACGTCATCGCCAGGCGCATGGAAGAGGCCGGGGATGGCGAACGGGTTACCGTCTACCGGCTCCGTGATTGGGGCATTTCGCGTCAGCGTTATTGGGGATGTCCTATCCCTATCATCCATTGCCCCTCGTGCGGCATGGTGACGGTGCCGGAAAGCGATTTGCCGGTGACGCTGCCCGAGGATGTGAATTTCGATAAACCGGGAAATCCGCTCGACCGCCATGCCAGCTGGAAGTATGTTCCGTGCCCCCAATGCGGCACCGATGCCGAGCGCGAAACCGACACCTTCGATACCTTCGTCGAATCATCCTGGTATTTCGCGCGCTTCACGGCGCCGGTGGCCGACGCGCCCTTCACCCGCGAAGCCGCCGACTATTGGCTGCCGGTCGATCAATATATCGGTGGCATCGAACACGCGGTACTCCACCTGTTGTATTCCCGTTTCTTTACACGGGCGCTTCGCAAATGCGGCTATCTCGGTCTTGACGAGCCCTTCGCCGGGCTTTTGACTCAGGGCATGGTGTGCCACGAGACCTACCGCGATGCTGCCGGCAGCTGGCTTCTGCCCGACCAGGTGCGGCGTGTGGACGGCAAGGTCGTCCACTTCGAGGATGGCTCGCCGGTCACGGTCGGGCGTTCGGAAAAGATGAGCAAGTCGCGCAAGAACGTGGTCGACCCCGCCGCCATCATCGAGGCTTACGGGGCCGACACCATCCGTTTGTTTATGCTGTCCGACAGCCCGCCGGAACGCGATCTCGATTGGACCGACGCCGGCATCGAGGGCGCTTGGCGCTTCATCAACCGGTTGTGGAACATGGTCGAGAACGCGGCGCCCAACCTGCCGCCGCCCGGATGCCCCCTGGCCAATGACTTGGGTGAGGCCGCCCATGAGCTCCGCCGCGGGGTCCACAAGACCATCACCGCGGTCAGCGGCGATCTCGACCGCTTCCATTTCAACCGCGCCGTCGCCCGGGTGCGGGAACTCACCAACCTGCTCGCCGAAACCGCCGACGGTGGCGATGATATGAACTGGGCGCGCCGCGAAGGGCTCGAGACGCTGGCGCTGCTGATCGGGCCGATGATGCCGCACCTGGCGGAGCAACTGTGGCAGGCGCTCGGACATGACGGCCTGGTCGCCGCGGCCCCCTGGCCCGTGGCCGATGCCGCGCTCACCATCGACGATCGCGTCACCATCGCCGTTCAGGTCAATGGCAAGCTGCGCGGCACCCTCGATCTCGTTCGCGATATCGGCCGCGATGACGCCGAGGCCGCGGCCCTAGCGCTACCCGCCGTTGCCGCCATGACCGAGGGCAAGGCGGTGCAGAAGGTCATTTTCGTCCCCAACCGGGTGATCAATGTCGTACTTTAAGGTTACGATACTGGCGCTTTGCCTTGCCGCGCCGGCTCTCGGCGCCTGCGGCTTTCAGCCGCTTTATGGCCAACGCACCGGTTCGGCCTCGCCCCACGAGCTGGCGTTGGTCACGATCGACACCATTGCCGACCGCGAGGGACAGAAGCTCCACAATTTCCTCCGTGACCGGCTCAATCCCTTGGGGTCTCCGCCCGAGCCTTTCTATCGGCTTCAACTCAAACTGGACTCATCCACGCTGCGACTCGCCATCCGCAAGGACGAGACCGCAACCCGCGCCAATCTGATCCTGTCTGCGAAATTCATCCTGCACGATATCCGCACCGGCAAGGTGCTGTTAAAAGGACGGTCGCGCTCGACCAACAGCTACAACATTCTCGAATCCGAATTCGCCACCATCGCTTCGCTCAACGACGCCACCACCCGCGCCGCCCGTGAGCTCAGCGACGAAATCTCGGCGCGTCTTGCCATCTTTTTCAGCCGTCGCCACCGCGGCATCTAGAGAAGAGCGTATAGCGCCTCCATGGGAACCCTGCCGTGAAGATCGCCGCCAACCGTATCGATGGGTTCATACGCAAGCCCGACCCCCAATGCCGCACCGCCCTGGTCTATGGACCCGATGACGGGCTGGTGCGGGAGCGTGTCGAAACCCTGATCGAAGCCGTCGCCGGCAGCCGCGACGATCCGTTCCGCGTCTCCCGCATCGACGCCCGAACCCTGGACGAGGACCCAACACGGCTTGCCGACGAAGCGGCATCGCTTTCGCTCGGCGGTGGGCGGCGGGTGGTCCATGTGGATCATGCCACGGACCGGTTGGCTGCGGCCCTCAAGGACCTGCCCGGCGGCCTCGAGCACGGAGACGGCATGGCCTTTGTCGTCGTCGAGGCCGGCGAACTCGGCCCGCGCTCACCGCTGCGCCGCCTGTTCGAGGAGAATTCCGCCGCCGCGGCGCTGCCATGTTATCTCGACGAGGGCCCTGGGCTCACTCGTATTATCAAAGAATCCCTTGAAAAACAAGGTGTTAAGGCCACAGACGCGGCACTCGATTATCTCACCGACCATCTCGGCGCCGACCGTAAGATGACCCGGGCCGAGATCGAGAAGTTGGCGCTCTATGTCGACAAAGGTGGCGAAGCCGATCTTGAAACCGCCATGGCATGTGTCGGCGATTCCGCTGCCCGCGGCCTCGATGATCTCGTCTTCGCCGCCGCCGGCGGCCGCCAACGGGACCTCGACCGTATCCTTCAGCGCCTGTTCTTCGAGGGCACCGGCGCCATCACGGTGCTCCGGGCAGCAAACCGCCATTTCCAGCGATTACATTACGTTACCGGAATGATTACCGGTGGCGCAAGCCCTGACAGTGCCATGGGCGCGCTCAGGCCAAAGGTGTTCTACAAACATGCCCCCGCCTTTCGTTCCCAGCTTGGCGGTTGGCCGGCGGACCGCATCGCTTCGGCCCTCGAGATTTTGCTGGACGCGGAACGGGCCTGCAAGACCACGGGCGCGCCCGCCGCCGCCATCTGTGCCCGGGCCCTGATGCGCATTGCCCATGCCGCCGGCTCGGCGCGCATGGCCGGCGCCGGTCGGGGCTGATTTGGGCCCCGAAGGTTGCTGCCACCCCATGGGTGGTAGTCTCGTATGGTTTCAGAATGAAGTCCCGGGCTCGGCGCCCAGGTGTTGAGCGAACCAAAGACGGCGAATTCTAAGCCTTCTCCCCGCCTTCCGCAGCCGTGGCCTCCGACCCCGGCCCCGCCATTCTCGGCAGTTCCGCCCCTTCGGCATTGAGGCGTCGCAGGACGTCGTCGAGCTGTTCCAGGGTGCGGTAATGGATGGTGAGCTCGCCGCCATTGCCCCGAAAGCCGATGGTGACCTTGAGGCCAAGCAGGTTCGACAGATCCCGTTCCAAGGCCATGGTGTCGGTATCCTTGGCCAATGTGGTGGTGGCCTCGGCGCCGGTGGCCTTGGCTTTGGCTCTCTGCACCAGCTTTTCGGTCTGGCGTACATTGAGGCCTTTGGTGGCGACCTGGCGGGCCAGGGCCTCGGGATCATCGGCGTTCAACAAAGCGCGACCGTGGCCGGCGGTGAGCACATTTTCTTCCACCAGACGCTTGACCGCATCGGGGAGGTTCAAAAGCCGCACGGTGTTGGCGATATGGCTGCGGCTCTTGCCCACGGCGCGGCCGAGATTCTCCTGTGTATGCTCGAACTGGTCCATCAGACGCCGATAGCCCTCGGCCTCTTCCAGGGCATTCAGATCCTGGCGTTGGATGTTTTCCACCAGGGCGATTTCGAGGGAATCCTTGTCGGTGATGTCCTTGATGATCACCGGCACTTCGTGGAGTTTGGCCAGTTGTGCCGCCCGCCAGCGCCGCTCGCCGGCGACGATTTCGTAAGCGTTGGCCTCGTCGCCATGGCGGCGCACCAAGATGGGCTGGAGGATGCCCTGTTGGCGCACGGAATCGACCAGGGCGTTGATCTGCTCCTCGTCGAAATTGCGGCGGGGTTGGAACGGGTTGGGCCGCAGGAACTCGACCGGCACCGTCTTGGTCTGGCGCATGCGGTCGAGTTCGGCGTAATCCTCTTCCTCTTCGCCGAACAATGCCGCCAAGCCGCGGCCCAAACCACGTTGTGTTGGTTTCGGGTTCCTCTCTTTTTCACTCATGGTCGACCCTCCTGCTCGCGGCGCAGCACTTCCCGGGCCAGAAGAATATAGGCCTGGGATCCAGCGCATTGCATGTCGTAGAGCAAAACCGGCTTGCCGTGGGACGGCGCTTCCGAGACCCGGACATTGCGGGGGATCACGGTTTCATAGACCTTGTCGCCGATGAAGCTTCGCACATCCATCGCCACCTGGTCCGACAGATTGTTCCGTTTGTCGTACATGGTCAGCACGACTCCTTGCAATTCCAGGCGGGAATTGAGGTGCCGCCGCACCCGTTCGATGGTCTTGAGCAAATGGCTCAGCCCTTCCAGGGCGAAGAACTCGCACTGCAGGGGCACCAGCACCGCATCGGCCGCCACCAGGGCATTGAGGGTCAGAAGCCCCAGGGCCGGCGGACAGTCGATGAGCACGTAATCCGCATCGAGGCCGGCGTCTTTGATGCGGTCTCTCAACAGATGGTCGCGATCCGCCATTTCCACCATTTCCAGCTCCGCCGCCGCGAGATTCACCGAAGACGGCACCACCGCCAAACCCGGCACCATGGAAGGCATTGTCGCCGCCGTCAGGGTGGCGCCGTTGAGCAACACGTCATAGGCGGTGGTCGTGCGCATGGCGTGGCTGATGCCGAGCCCGGTACTGGCATTGCCCTGGGGGTCCAGATCGATGATCAGGACCTTTTTCTTCACCGCGGCCAGGGCGGTGGCGAGATTGATGGTGGTGGTGGTTTTGCCGACGCCGCCCTTCTGGTTGGCAACGGCGACAATACGGGTGCTGCCGTGGCCGGCCGGGGCGATAACATCAGGAACATCCGTGGGCAGGAGCACGGGCTATATCCCTCAGCCTCAAGATTACACCGGTGGGATCCGATGCGCTGGTAAAGCGCTCGACGCGCATATTCCAATGTTTTTCGGCCGCGGTCAATTCTTCATTAATCCGCTTGCCCTTGAGGACCAAAAATTCTCCCTCCGGGCCGAGGAACGGCAATGCATAGGCCAAAAGCCGGTCCAACGGGGCCAAGGCCCGCGCGGTGACCACATCGGTGGCAAATGGCGGCAGATCTTCGATGCGCCGGGCATGGACCATGACCTTGGTCCCGGTTTCCCGCGCCACCGCCTCGAGGAAGGTGCATTTGCGCTGATCGGCCTCGACCAGGTGGACCTCGCCCGCCCCCATGATGGCCAGGACCAGGCCGGGAAACCCCGCGCCGCTGCCGAGATCGAGGATCACCGGGGCGCCGGAGGGATCGGCGCCGATGGGATTGATATAGCTGTAAAGCTGGGCCGAATCGAGCATATGGCGGCGCCACAGATCCCCGAGGCTGCCCCGGCTGACCAGGTTGATGGCGCCCCGCCATTTCTCCAGCAAACGGCCATAGGTGGCCAGGCGGGCCATTGTTTCACGTGAAACATTGCAGTGATGCTGGAACTCGTCTGGAGTCATGGGCGGAGTCATGGACGGGGTTAGGGGCGCGGACTGCTTTTTGCCCGGCTTGGTGGGAGGATGGGCGGTTGGTTTCGGCCCCCTCACCCCTGCCCCCGGGCCTCCGGGCCGGCCTGGGTGCGCCCGGCGCGCTTGACATATGCCAACAGCGCGGTCAGGGCCGCCGGCGTCACCCCGGAAATCCGCGATGCCGCACCTAAGGTTTCGGGCTGGGCAGCAAACAGTCGCTCCCGGGCCTCGTTGGACAGGCCACCGATGCGGGCGTAGTCGAGATCGGCAGGCAGGCCAAGGGCCTCGTCGCGGCGGAAGGCGCGGATATCGGCCGATTGGCGCTCCATATAGGCGGCGTAGCGGGCCTCGATTTCGAGTTGGGCGGTGATCTCCGGGGCAAAGCCGTTGAGCTCGGGCCAGATACGGCCGAGCCGGCGGACATCGATGCCGGGATGGGCGAGCAGCTCACCGGCGGTGCGCTTGACCCCGTCCCGGCTGACTGTGAGCCCATGGCGGCGGAGCTCGGTCGGAGACGCCCGCAATTGCCGCACCAGGCCGCGGGCGGCGCTGAGGGCGATGCTCTTGGCGGTGAAGGCCTGGGCGCGGCTAGGCCCCACACAGCCGATGGCGATGCCCTTGTCGGTCAGGCGTTGGTCGGCATTGTCGGCGCGGAGATTGAGCCGGTACTCGGCCCTGGACGTGAACATGCGGTAGGGCTCGGTCACGCCCTGGGTCACCAGATCGTCGATCATCACGCCGATATAGGCTTCGGCGCGGTCGAGGACGAACGCCTCATCGTTGCCGTCCGCCGCGGCCGCGTCCACCTTGCCCGCGGCCAGGGCCGCGTTGACGCCGGCCATCAGCCCCTGGGCCGCGGCCTCTTCATAGCCGGTGGTGCCATTGATCTGGCCGGCAAGATAAAGCCCCGCAATCCTCCGGGTTTCCAGGGTGGGGTGGAGCTGGCGGGGGTCGACATAGTCATATTCGATGGCGTAGCCCGGGCGCAGCATGCGAACCCGCTCCAGTCCCGGAATGGTCGCCAGCAGCGCCTGCTGGACGTCGCGCGGCAGTGAGGTCGAGATGCCGTTGGGATAGACGGTGTCGTCGTCGAGTCCTTCAGGCTCGAGGAATATCTGGTGGCGGCCCCGGTCGGCGAAGCGCACCACCTTGTCCTCGATGGAGGGGCAATAGCGCGGCCCGGTGCTCTCGATCTGGCCGGAATAGATCGGTGAGCGGTCGAGATTTTCGCGGATGAGGCGGTGGGTGGCATCGGTGGTGCCGGTGATATGACAGTTTATCTGGGGCGTGGTGATGACCTCGGTCAGGGTGGAGAAGGGCTCGGGAGGGTCATCCCCGGGCTGGACCTGGAGGCCGTCCCAGTCGATGGTGGCACCATCGAGACGCGGCGGCGTCCCGGTCTTGAGCCGGCCCAGGACAAAACCCTGCCTTTCCAAGGTCTTGGCAAGGCCGAGCGCCGGGGCTTCGCCGACCCGCCCAGCCTCGATCTTGTCTTCGCCGATATGGATCAGGCCGCGGAGGAAGGTGCCGGTGGTGAGGATCGCCGCCGCGGTCTTGATCTCCTCGCCGGTGGCCGTTGTCACCGCCCGGAGCCGGCCCGCCCGGTCCAGGCGCAAATCTTCCACCGCCGCGGCGCGGATCTCGAGATTTTCGATGGATTTTAGGATATCGCCCATGGCGGTGCGGTAGAGCTTGCGGTCGGCCTGGGCCCTGGGCCCGCGCACGGCGGCGCCCTTGGAGCGGTTGAGGACGCGGAACTGGATGCCGGCGCGGTCGATGGCGCGCGCCATGATGCCATCCAGGGCATCGATCTCGCGCACCAGATGGCCCTTGCCGAGCCCGCCGATGGCGGGATTGCACGACATCTCGCCGATGGTTTCGACCCGGTGGGTCAAAAGCAGGGTGCGCGCGCCCATGCGCGCCGCCGCCGCCGCCGCCTCGCACCCGGCATGGCCACCGCCGATGACGACAACATCGTAACTGGATTGGTGTTGGTGTTTCATAGCCCGGAATGTAGTGATCACCATTTTGGAAGTCAAAGCCCAAGCGGCGGACGACAAGCCCCGGCCATGGGTCGGTGCCGTCACTTGCCGATACAGAACTCCTTGAAGATGGCGTCGAGCACGTCCTCGACATCGATGCGCCCGGTGATACGCCCGAGCGCCCGCGCCGCCAGGCGCAGATCCTCGGCGACCAATTCGGCGGCATCGGCGGCTTGGCACCGTGTTAAGGCCTGGGCGCAATCTTCCAGGGCCCGGCGGTGGCGCGCCCGGGTCAAGGCCGGCGGGCCGGCGGTCTCGATCTTGCCGGCAACCTCGGTCTCGATGCGTTGCAGCAAGGCCGCCATGCCGTCGCCGCGAAGAACGGAGATCACCTCCACCGGCCGGTCACCATAGCTGAGCGGACCCGCCCCGCCCCGGCTGGGATCGGCCAAATCCGCCTTGTTGACGACGATGATAGTGTCGCCATCGACCAGTGAACGTGTCGCATCGTCCATTTGCGGCCAGGATTGGGCATCGAACAGGGTGAGTTTGACATCGGCATCGGCGGCCCGGGCCCGGGCCCGGCGGATACCTTCGCCCTCGATCTCGTCGCCCGCCTCGCCAAGGCCGGCGGTGTCGGCAACGATGACCGGCACCCCGCCCAGATTCAGGTGCACTTCGATGACGTCACGGGTGGTGCCGGCGATCTCCGAGACGATGGCGGCCTCGCGCCGCGCCAGGCCGTTCAAAAGCGATGACTTTCCCACATTGGGGGCGCCGAGGATGGCGATGTAGATGCCGTCCCGCAACCGCTCGCCACGGTGGTTGTCATCAAGATATTGTGTTATTTCATCTTTAATCCCCAATATCTTGTGGTGCATGGTCGCCATCAGGTCTGCCGGCACGTCTTCTTCGTCGACGAAATCGATCGCCGCTTCTGCGCCCGCCAGCGCCGCGATCAACCGCGCCCGCCAATCCTCGAACATCGCCGCCAGGGCACCGTCGAATTGGCGCCGGGCTTGGCGGCGTTGGCTCTCGGTTTCGGCATTGACCAGATCGGCGAGGCCCTCCGCCTGGGTGAGATCGAATTTGCCGTTCTCGAACGCGCGGCGGGAGAACTCGCCGGGCTCGGCCAGGCGCAGCCCATCGATGGCGCCAAGCGCCTCGGTCACCGCGGCCATGACCGCGGGCCCGCCATGGAGGTGAAGCTCGGCGACATCCTCGCCGGTGAAACTTTCGGGCGCCTGGAACCAGAGGCCGATGCCGTCGTCGATGATGTCGCCCGAAACACCGTTGCCAACCCGGATGCGCACCGCATGTCGCGGCGCCGGCAAGGCGCGGCCGGTAAGCGCCGTGAACGCCGTCCCGGCGCCGGGGCCGGAAATGCGGTAGACGGCGATGCCGGCACGGCCGGCGCCGCTGGCGAGGGCAAAGATGGTGTCGTCACTCACCGTTGGGATTCCCGATTCGATTTTTCTCTTTACCCTGAATTGGGAGGGCGAAAACCCGAAAACAATTGGGGTTGCATAGCAAGCCGTTTCCGCCAAACTATGTCAGACCAAACCCGGGCGCAATGGCGGCCGCCATCTTAACAAAGGACCTCACCTTGGGGCGCAACCAACTCGATCTCGAGACCAGTCCCTATCTCCTGCAGCACAAGGACAACCCGGTCCATTGGCTGGCCTGGGGTCCGGACGCCCTAGCCCAGGCCAAGGAAAGCGGGCGCCCGATCATGCTGTCGATCGGCTATGCCGCGTGCCATTGGTGCCATGTCATGGCCCATGAAAGTTTCGAGGATGAGGAAACCGCGCAGCTGATGAACGACGATTTCATCAGCATCAAGGTCGACCGCGAGGAACGCCCCGATCTCGATACCATTTACCAAACGGCGCTGGCCTTGATGGGCCAGCGTGGCGGATGGCCCTTGACCATGTTCCTCACCCCCGAGGGCGAACCGTTCTGGGGCGGAACCTATTTCCCCCGGGAAGCTGGCATGGGCCGGCCCGGCTTCAAGGACATCCTGCGCAATATCGGCGAGACTTATCGCTCAGAGCCGGAAAAGATCACTGGCAACGTCACTGCCCTGCGTGATGCCCTCGACAAGCAGTCGCAATCCACCGAAGGCGCGCCGATCACCTTGAGCATCGCCGATCAATTGGCGGATCGGCTGTTGCGGGATTTCGATCCGGTCGATGGCGGCATCGGCGCGGCGCCGAAATTCCCCAATGTCCCGATCCTGGAATTGCTGTGGCGCGCCTGGCTGCGCACCGGCACGGAGGCTTACCGTGATGCCGTTCTCCTTGCCCTCGACAAGATGTGCCAGGGCGGCATCTACGACCATCTCGGCGGTGGATTCGCGCGCTATGCCACGGATTCCGCCTGGCTGGTGCCCCATTTCGAAAAGATGCTCTACGACAATTCCCAGCTTATTCATATGCTTACCCTGGCGTGGCAGGAAACCCGCAGCCCGCTTTATGTGAACCGCATCGGCGAGACCGCGGAATGGGTGCTGCGCGAGATGATCGCCGATGGCGGCGGTTTCGCCAGCACGCT
>JAZFWG010000300.1:0-5146 GCA_036448135.1 Alphaproteobacteria bacterium | reverse complement strand
TGTTGGGCGAGCTCAAGAAAAAGGCCGACAAGGCGCCCGACGATTACGCCCAGTTCTGGGACAACTTCGGCACCGTCCTCAAGGAAGGCATCTATGAGGACATCGCCAACCGCGCAGCACTTCTGGCGCTGGCACGGTTCCGCACCACCGCCGGCGACGAGTTGGTCAGTCTGGACGGGTATGTGGAGCGCATGCAAGAGGGCCAGGACGCCATCTATACCATCACCGGCGAAGACGCCAAGGTGCTGGCCCAAAGCCCGCAGCTCGAAGGCTTCCGCGCCCGCGGCATCGAGGTGCTGCTGCTCACCGACCCGATCGACGAATTCTGGATGCCTGCGGTCGGCAGCTATAAGGACAAGCCCTTGAAGTCCGCGACCCAGGGCGCGCCGGACCTGAAAAGCCTGGACGGGGACGACAAGGATAAGGACAAGGGCGCCGATGACGCCGGCTGCGAACGGCTCATCGGGCTCATCCGCGCCACCCTGGGTGATGCGGTCAAGGATGTGCGGCCATCGGACCGGCTCACCGATTCGGCGGTGTGCCTGGTGGCCGACGACGGCGACATGGACATGCACATGGAACGCATGCTCAATCGCCACCAGCCCGGCGGCGCCGGGGCAACCCCGCGGATTCTCGAGATCAACCCCCGCCACAGCCTGATCCGGCGCCTGGGCAAGCTCGCCGACAAAAGCAAGGGCGAAGATAAGGCAGCCGATGACCGGATCCGCGAGGCCGCGGAGCTTCTTTTCGACCAGGCGCGGATCATCGAAGGCGAGCCTATCGCCAATCCGGCCGACTTCTCCCGCCGTCTGGCCGGCATGATGGAGCGCGGCCTCGGGACTTAAGGCCCTATATTCCCAAATCCAGCCCTGAAATTCGTCCCCACCAAGACCTGGACCCGGCCGGGAATGCTTAATCCCAGGTTAACTGCAGTTAGTACGAGACTGTTAGGAAATTTTGCTGTTTAATGGTTGCCGGGGAGTGGGGTCCATGGGGATTTGCCATGGGGGTTTTGCGTTCGATCAGGCGGTGTTTCGCCACCGCCATCCGGAATAGGGACGGCGCCAACGCCATCGAATATGGCCTGGTCATGGCGTTGGTGGCGGTGTTCATCGTCGCCGGGGTGATAGCCATGAGCGGCGAGCTCGGCGATCTGTTCGACGGCATGGGAGATTGCATCGAAGACCCGTCAGCCTGTACCGCCGAGGTGATCAAGAGGGGCTGCACCGCCGCCCATCAGAATTGCGGCGACTAGCCCCTAAAGCTCCAGTTCCGCCGGCGCCAGCGGCGCCCTTCCCCGGATCATGTCGGCGGCCTTCTCGGCGATCATGATCACCGGCGCGTTCAAGGCGCCGCCCACCATATCCGGCATCACCGAGGCATCGACGACGCGTAGCGCGTCCACCCCCCGCACCTTCAACTCGCCATCGACCACCGCTTCGTCGCCGGTGCCCATGGGGCAGGTGCAGGACGGGTGGTGGGCGGTAAGCGCATTGGCGCGCACATAAGCATCGATGTCGCCGTCGCTCTCCACCCCGTCGCCGGGGCCAATCTCGGCACCGCGGTAGCAATCGAGCGGTGCCTGGCGGGCAATGTCGCGGCCCATGCGGACGCCGGCGCGGATGGTCCTGATGTCGCCTTCGGTGGCGAGGAAATTCTGCTGGATGCGCACCGGGGTGCCCGGGTCGGCGGAGGCGAGATGGATGGCGCCCCGGCTTTCCGGGCGCAGCAGCACCGGGCGGCACAGAAAGCCGTCCTCCCAGGGCTCCTCGAACACGGGCCACCACGGCCGGGCATGGGGCGGCAGGGCGCGGAACAGGAAATGGATGTCTGGCATCTCGAGCTCGGGCCTGGAGCGCAGGAAACCGATCAGCCCCGCCGGCAGCCGCGTCGCCGGCCCGGTGCCGGTGAGGTACGCCCTGGCCACATCGAAGGCGAGCCGGTCCCAGCCGAGCTGGCGCCGGTAAGGCCCGGGGGTGGGCCGGCGGTAATGGACCACCACCGAGATATGGTCCTGGAGGTTGCGGCCAACGCCGGCAAGGTCGTGCAACACGGTGATGCCATGGGAGGAAAGCTCTTCCGCCCCCCCGATGCCCGACAGCATCAAAATCTGCGGCGTGTTGATGGCGCCGGCGGAAAGGATCACCTCGCGCCCGGCATGGGCCCGGTGGGTGTCCCCGCCCTTCCGGTATTCGACGCCGGTAGCGCGGCCGCCATTGAAGACTACACGCGTCACCAGCACCCGGGTCTGGACGGTTAGGTTCGAACGCTTCATGGCCGGGTGAAGATAGGCGCGGGCCGCCGAACAGCGCCGGCCGCCTTCGATCGTGGACTGGATCTGTGCCAGCCCTTCCTGGTCGGCGGCGTTGTAGTCGTCGATCACCGGATAGCCGGCGGCAATGGCGGCATCGGCCCAGGCATCGAACAGCCCATCGGTGGCCTTCACCGACGTCACCGCAAGGGGGCCATCGCCGCCGCGGAACCGGTCCTCCCCCCCCTGCCAGGATTCCGAGCGCTTGAAATAGGGCAGCACATCGGCATAGGACCAGCCCCCGAGCCCCATCTGGGCCCAGCGGTCATAATCGCCCCGGTGGCCGCGGGCATGGCCCATGGCGTTGATCGAAGACGAGCCCCCCAGCACCTTGCCGCGGGCGACCTCGACGGTGCGGCCATCGAGGTTGGGCTCGGGCTCGGTGTCATAGCCCCAATCATAGCGGCGGGAGGCCCACAGCTTGCCGACGCCCCACGGCACCTGGATCAGGGGATCAAAATCGCGGCCGCCGGCCTCGAGCACGAGGACGCGGACATCACCGTCTTCGCTCAGCCGGTTGGCGAGCACGCATCCCGCCGACCCGGCGCCGACGATGATGTAATCATATTGCTTGGAGGACCCGGCCATGGTTTTCCTTGCGGGGCGATGAGCGTTAAGAACTTTGGTGGCCATTCTAGCCCGTCCGGTGACACAATAGGCCATGGTTTGCTGTTTACGTAGACTTGGGATCAAACTGGGGATCAAACTGGGGATCAGACTGGGGATCAGACTGGGGACCGGGTTGGCGGCGCTGGTGGCACTCGGCGCGCAACCGCTGGGTGCTCAGCCAGCGGAGGCCGAGACCGCGGTTGACCTCGAGCTCGTGCTCGCCGTCGACGTCTCGCGCTCGATGGATTTTGACGAACAGGTTCTGCAGCGCGGCGGCTATGTCTCCGCCTTCCGCCACCCCGCCGTCATCGCCGCCATCCGCCGCGGTGCCCGTGGCCGCATCGCCGTTAGCTATGTGGAATGGGCCGGGTTCGAACTGCAGACCATCGTCGCGCCCTGGACCCTGATCGACGGCAAGGCGACGGCGGCGAAATTCGCCAGAAGCCTGGCCCAAGCCCCGATCCAGGACATGCGCCAGACCTCGATCAGCGGCGGGCTGATCTTCGCCAGCCGGCAGTTCAACGCCAACGGCTTCAAGGGCACAAGGCGCGTCATCGACATTTCCGGCGACGGCCCCAACAACACCGGCATACCGGTGACCGCGGCGCGCGATCTGGTGGTCGCCAACGGCATCATCATCAACGGCCTGCCGGTCATGCTCCACCGCCAGCGCACGGGCTATTACGACATTGAAAACCTCGACGCCTTTTACGAGGACTGCGTCATCGGCGGCTTTGGTTCCTTCATCCTCAAAGTCACCGCCAAGGAGAAATTCGCCACCGCGATCCGCCGCAAGCTGATCCTGGAGATCGCGGGTCGCCAACCCTTAAGGCCCGCCCGCGCGGTGGCGGCGCAGTTCTCCCCCCGGGCGCCGCGGGTCGATTGCCTGATCGGTGAGAAACTGTGGAGCCAACGCTGGCGCGATTACGACGAGCCGTGAGTGCCGCGAGCGGCCAGCAAGAGGATTAGGCGGCACTCCCCCTCACTTCTCCCAATTGCAGATTTCGGCGGCGGCGAGGGCGAAGACCTGGGCGGCCTGGAAGATCTCCTCGACCTCCACCTGTTCCGAGCGCATGGTCCAGCGCTCGCCCCTCGGGCCGAACTTGCACGCCGGGATGCCCATCTCGTTATAGATGTTGGTGTCGGTCCAGATGCTGGTGCGCCCCGGCGTCGGCGGGGGCGTGGCTTCGCCGTACAGCCCGCGGTAGGTCGTCTCCAGGGTTTCCACCACCGGGCCGACGCCTTGGGCCTCGTAGCCAGCCATGGAGCCATACATCTCGACCTCGCATTCGGTCTCGAGTTTTGCCAGCATCGCCTTCAGTTGGCGCTGCACGTCGACCGGCGAGGTCTCCGGCGGCATGCGCACATCGACATATAGATCGCACACGCCGGGATGGTAATTGGGCCGGTAGGGCGCGCCGCCGCTGATGGCGCCGACATTGACCTTGGAGATGATGGGGCCGTTGGCGGACTGGTAGATGGTGTTGGCCTCGAACTCCTCGGCCCAGTCATCCACGGCCTGGACCACGTCCATCATCCGGAGCACCGCGTTGGACTCCTTGGGCGGGGACTCCTTGCGGGTCTTGCCCCAGGCCGAACGCGGCTTGCCGAAGGTGGTGATCTTGAACTGGGCGACGCCGGTCTGGGTCCAGATCACCGACAGCGCCGAGCCGTCGGCGACGATGGCATAGTCCGACTGCACCCCGTGGCGCAGCAGATGCCGGGTGCCAATGCCCTCGCCACGGTAATCGCCGGACTGATAGGGACCGATCGGCGAGCGCGAGATTTCCCCCGCCACCGCGGCTAAGATGAGATCGCCCTTGACCGGCACGCCGCTCAAGCGCAGCGCCTTGGCCGCCACCATGAAGGCGGCGAGGCCGCATTTCATGTTGGAGGCGCCGAGGCCATAGACCTTGCCGTCGCGGATGGCGCCCTTGAGGTCTTCGGCTGGTTCCAGCTCCCGGCACAGCACCCGGTCCTCTTCGGTGCCGGTGAAGCTGGTATCCAAATGGCCGTTGATCATAAGCGAGGTGCCGCCGCCGCTTCCCTCGACGATGCCGACGGCGTTGATGCGGTCGGGATCGAGCTCCTGGCGGATGGTCTTGATGCCGTGGCCCTTGTACCAATCGAGGATGAATTCGCCGATCTCGCGCTCATGGCCGGTGGGGCTCGGGATATCGACCAGGTCCCGGGTCAGCGCCGCCAGCTCGTCCCGGGTGATGTGGT
>JAZFWG010000299.1:0-12376 GCA_036448135.1 Alphaproteobacteria bacterium | reverse complement strand
ATATCGGTCACGCCTACACCACGCTGGCCTGCGATGTGCTGGCGCGGTTCATGCGTCTCGACGGCCATGATGTCAAGTTCCTCACCGACACCGACGAACATGGCCAGAAGGTGGAGAAGGCCGCCGCCGAAGCGGGTATGGAGCCCCAGGCCTTCGTCGACATGAACTCAGGGAATTTTCGCGACCTGGCGCGTGCGATGAATTTCTCCAACGACGATTTCATCCGCACCACCGAGCCCCGCCATATCGCATCGGTCCAGCATCTGTGGCGGCAGCTCGCGGACCGGGGCGAGATTTACCTCGGCAGCTATGCCGGGTGGTATTCGGTCCGTGACGAGGCGTTCTATACCGAATCCGAACTTACCAAAGGGCCGGGCTCCTCGACCCTCGCCCCCACCGGGGCCGAAGTGGAATGGGTCGAGGAGCCGAGCTATTTCTTCAAGCTTTCGGCGTGGCAGGACCGTTTGTTGGAATTCTATGCGAGCCACCCCGATTGCATCGCGCCCGCAACCCGGCGCAACGAGGTCCTGAGCTTCGTCAAGGGCGGGCTTCAGGACCTATCGATCTCGCGCACCAGCTTCCGCTGGGGCGTGCCGGTGCCCGACGACCCGGATCACGTCATGTATGTGTGGCTCGACGCGCTGACCAACTACCTCACCGCGCTGGGCTACCCGGATACGGAAAATCCTGAATTCTCAACGTTTTGGCCGGTGGATCTTCACATGGTGGGTAAGGATATCCTGCGCTTCCACGCGGTCTATTGGCCGGCGTTCCTGTTGGCGGCGGGGATCGAACCCCCGCAGCGGGTCTTCGCCCATGGCTGGTGGACCAACGAGGGCGAGAAGATATCCAAATCGCTGGGCAATATCATCGATCCCTTGGAATTGATCGAACATTACGGCCTAGACCAGGTGCGCTATTTCCTGTTGCGCGAAGTGCCCTTCGGCAATGACGGGGATTTCTCCCGCCGCGCCATGGTCGGGCGCATTAATGGTGATCTCGCCAACGATTTTGGCAATCTGGCCCAGCGCGTACTCTCCATGATCAACCGCAACTGCGATGCCAAGATCCCCGAGCCCGGCGTGCGTGATGCGGCCGACGGCAAGCTTCTCGATGCGGCGGCGGGGCTGTTGGAGCGGATGCGCGGGCACTATGGCGGACAAAGCTATCACCTGGCGCTGCAGGCGATGTGGCGGGTGGTGGCCGATGCCAACCGCTATGTGGACGACCAGGCGCCGTGGACCCTGCGCAAGACCGACCCCGGGCGCATGAACACGGTGCTTTATACCCTCGCCGAGACCCTGCGCCATCTGGCGATCCTGATCCAGCCGGTGACGCCCGAGGCGGCATCGCGGCTACTCGACCAACTGGCGGTGGCCGGCAGCGAGCGCGATTTCGCCGCCTTGAGCTCCGACCATGCGCTCGCCCCGGGGACACCGTTGCCCAAGCCCGAAGGGGTGTTCCCCCGCTTCAACCAGGAGGAAGGCGCGGACGCCGGCTGAGCAAAATTAGCAGCCACACAGGCAAGTAAAGGGAGGACGATCAATGACCAAGCAACTCGACCGGGCGGATCTTTTTGCGCGCATGTTGCGCATGCGCCGCTTCGAAGAAACGGTGCTGCACCTCGCGCCGGAATATCCATATATCGGCCGCCAGCATCTCTATATCGGCGCCGAGGCCAGTGGCGCCGCCGCGGCCTCGGTGCTGCAGAGTGGCGATCTCAGCCACACCACCCACCGCAACCACGGCTTCGTCATCGCCCGTGGCGCCGATCCCGGCCGCGCCTTCGCCGAGATCCTCGGGCGCAAGGACGGCCTCAATGGCGGTCACGGCGGCCCCTGGCACCTGTGCGACAAGGCGGCAGGCTTCCAGTCCACATCGGCCATGGTCGGCGGTAGCGTCGGCCTTGCGATCGGCGCCGCCTTCGCCCTGCAACAACAGAACAAGGACGCCATCAGCGTTGCCCATTTCGGCGACGGCACCCTGGACGAAGGCATCACCTACGAGGCCCTGAACCTGGCGGCGCTGTTCTCGCTGCCGATCCTGTTCCTGTGCGAGAACAACTCAAAGGCGGGCCAGCGGCCGTCCTCGATGCTGGCGGCGAAAAAACTGCGGGACGTGCCCGAGGCCTTATCGATCCCGAGCGTGCTCGCCGACGGCGCCGATGCCGAGGCCATGTTCGCGGTGATTACCGAGGCGGTGGGGAAGATCCGCCAGGGGGAAGGGCCGGTCTTCATCGAGGCCACGCTGGAGCGCTGGCCGGGCTCTCATCAGACCGGGTTCGGCTTCCCCACCGGCATCACCGATGTCACCATGGCCTGGGACGAGGACAAGATTGCAGGCGATCACCCCGATTGGGTGCGCCAGTACGATCCCATCCGCCGCTATGGCCGGGCCCTGGTGACCGAAGGACATTTGAGCAAGGATGAAATTCTTGCCATCGACAACAAAATCAATGACGAGATCGCCGCAGCGCGCGCATTTGCCGAGGCCAGCCCGTTTCCCGAGGCCGAAACCGCCAGCGGCGGCGTGTTCGCGTAAGGGGGGGAATGCATCATGACACGAAAAACTTTCGCCGCGGCGTTGATCGATGGGCTCTATGGCAGCCTCGCCGCCGATCCGAATATCACCATTATCGGCCGCGGCATGCTTGGCCACGGCGCCCATGACAGCGAGGCCGACCGCCTGCAAGCCGACTTCGCCGACCGCATCATCGACCCGCCGACCTCGGAAGGGGCGGTAACCTCCATGGCCACCGGCGCGGCGATGGCGGGGCTTAGGCCCTTCTTCCATTTCGGGACCGCCAGCTTCGCCTATGAAGCCTGGAACCAGATCGTCAACGAGGCCGCCAATATCCACTACATGTCAGGTGGCCAGTTCTCGGCGCCGGTGACGTTCCATATGTTCCACGGGGTCCGCGGCGGCGGCGCGCCGCAACACAGCCACAGCCCCCAGGCCATGTACGCCAACTGTCCCGGCCTCGAAGTGGTGCTGCCGTCCTCGCCGCGCGACGTCAAGGGCCTGATCCGCACCGCGCTCAAGAGCGACAATCCGACCCTGATCATCAACCACACCAAGCTTCTCGGCCTCGAAGGCGATGTCCCCGATGGGGATTTCGATATCCCCCTCGGCGAGGCCGAGGTCAAGCGCCCGGGCGGCGACGTCACCATCGTCGCGACCTCGCGCATGGTGCAAGTGGCGCTCATCGCCGCGGATGCCCTGGCCAAGGATGACAAGATCGAGGCCGAGGTGGTGGACCCCCGGTGCGCCGTGCCCCTCGACAAGGCGACGATCTGCACCTCGGTGGCCAAGACCGGCCGGCTGGTGGTGGCCGACGAGGGCACGTTGATGTGCTCGATCGCGTCGGAGATCGCCGCCATGGTGGCGGAAGAGGCGTTCAGTGATCTCAAGGCGCCGATCAAGCGCGTCGGACGCCCGGCGTCGCCGGTGCCGTTTTCACCACCCTTGGAAGACGCGGTGACGCCATCGGCCGCCGATATCATTGATGCGGTGCGCGGCGCACTCGCCTGATCCGGGACGCGGGAAAATTCACCGTCACCGTGGTGCCGGTGCCGGTTTTCGGGCGCCAATGGCGGCTTTTCGCGTTGAGAGTGTGAACAAAGCCACGTATACAAGGCCACCGTCCGGTTCGGACAAAAGGGGGGCACATTGATGCTCGTCGACAGCCATTGCCACCTTGATTTCCCGGACTTCGAATCCGAGCTCGAGGCGGTGATCGCCCGCGCCCGCCAGGCCGACATCGGCCTCATGCTCACCATCTGCACCAAGATCAGCGAATTCGCGCACATCCGCGCCATCGCCGAGGGTCATGACGATATCTTCTGTACCGTGGGCATCCATCCCCATGAGGCCGCCAACGAGCCCGAGGTCGATACCGCCCGCATCGTCGAATTGACCGATCACCCCAAGGTCGTCGGTATCGGCGAGACCGGCCTCGATTACCACTACGAGAATTCTCCCCGCGACCGGCAACAACACGTGTTCCGGACCCATATCGACGCCGCGCGCATGTCCGGCCTGCCGCTGATCGTCCATTGCCGGGATGCCGACGAAGACATGGTGTCCATGCTGGCCGACGCCCACCGCGAGGGGCCGTTCACCGGCCTTATTCATTGCTTTAGCGCAAGTCCGGAAGTAGCTGAAAAAGCACTGAAAATTGGGTTTTATATTTCCTTTTCCGGCATCGTCACCTTCAAGAATGCTGAAGGCGTCCGCGATGTCGCCCGTACCGTGCCGTTGGACCGCATGCTGGTCGAGACCGACGCGCCCTATCTGGCGCCGGTGCCCAAGCGCGGCAAGCGCAACGAGCCCGCCTTCGTCAACCATACCGCAACCTATCTGGCCGAACTCTTAGGTCTGGCGCCGGCCGATTTCTACCGGCTGAGTAGCGACAATTTCTTCCGGCTTTTCAGCAAGGTCCCGGCGCCCAGCCTTCGCCGAAGCGAAGCCGCTTCGGCTTCGCGCAGGCAGCCGGGAGTCAAAACCCCATGCGCATAACCGTGCTTGGCTGTGGCGGGGCAGGGGGTGTGCCCCTGATCGGCAATCAATGGGGGGCATGCGACCCCAACAACCCGCGCAACCGCCGGCGCCGGGTCTCGATCCTGGTGGAGCACGAAGGGACAATGCTGCTGGTGGACACCTCGCCGGATTTGCGGCTCCAGCTCCTCGATGCCGGCATCGATGATCTCGATGCGGTGCTCTACACCCACATCCATGCCGACCATGTCCACGGCATCGACGAGTTGCGCGAGATCAACCGGCTGCACCGCAAGGTCATCGACATCTATGGTGATGCCAAGACCCTGGAAACCCTGCATGAGCGGTTCGCCTATGTGTTCACCCCGCCGTTGGAGAAAGTCGGCGAATTCCGCTATTTTAAGCCATGCCTGGAGGGCCATGAAATCACCCCGGGCACGGCTTTTTCGGTCGGTGGTATCGGTATCTTGCCTTTCGAACAGGACCACGGCTTCATGACGTCCATGGGTTACCGATTCGGTGATATGGCGTACTCCACCGACGTTGCCGAGCTGCCCGATGCTGCGTTTGCGGCGCTTCAAGGGGTCAAGGTCTGGATTGTAGGCTGTCTGCGTTACGAGCCCCATCCGACCCATGCCCATCTTGAGCGGGTGTTGGGCTGGATCGAGCGGGTGAAGCCCGACCGCGCCATCCTCACCCATATGAGCCTGACGGTGGATTATGACGAACTCGCAAAACGCTTGCCCGTAGGCGTCGAGCCCGCCCATGACGGTTTGGTGCTGGAAAGCCCATGAGCCGAACATCAAAAGTTTCCATAATATACATTATGCGATTTATCGATGGCTTGGCGCATAGCCGTCACGGGCCATAAAGTTCTCCCCTTCAGGTTTAGGTTTGAAGCGCAACCCATTTAAAGGAAACGAAATTCAAGGTGATCCCATGTCGACACCGATCGAAAACCTGCTGGGCATCATGGCCCGGTTGCGCGACCCGAAGGACGGCTGTCCCTGGGACATAGACCAGGACTTCGCCGATATCGCACCCTATACCATCGAAGAGGCCTATGAGGTCGCCGAAGCCATCTATCATGGCGACATGGCGGCCTTGAAGGACGAGCTCGGCGATCTGTTGTTCCAGGTGGTGTTCCATGCCCGCATGGCCGAAGAAGCCGGAGATTTCGATTTTCAAGCCGTGGTGGACGCCATTGCCGACAAGATGGTGCGCCGCCACCCCCATGTGTTCGGTGGTGACGCCAAAGTCGCAGACGCCGAGGCCCAGACCGCGGCCTGGGAGGGCTTCAAGGCCCATGAACGGGCTTTGAGCCCTGCCGGTGGCGAGACCCCCAGCGCCTTGGACGGGGTCGCCCTGGCGTTGCCGGCCCTGGTGCGGGCGGAAAAGTTGCAAAAGCGCGCCGCCCGGGTCGGTTTCGACTGGCCCGAGAAGGCACCGGTCATCGCCAAGATCCGCGAGGAACTCGACGAGCTTGCCCATGAGATCGACATTGACGCGCCGGACGGGCGAATTCAGGACGAAATCGGCGATTTGCTGTTCGCCTGCGCCAATCTGGCGCGCAAGACCGGCATCGATCCGGAAACCGCCCTCAGGGGCACCAACGCCAAATTCACCCGCCGCTTCAAGCGTATCGAAGCCCTGCTAGAGGCCCAGGGCAAGACGCCCGAGGCCTCCAGCCTGGAAGAGATGGACGCGCTGTGGGACCAGGCCAAGGCCGAAGAACGGACCTGAGAGGCCCGGATGCGGCAAACTTAGGGCCGCGCCAGCAGATCGATCAGGCTCGAGGTGTCCCAGCGGCTGCCGCCGCGCTCCTGAACCCGCGCATAGAGTTCGTCGATGGCGCGGGTGATGGTGAGATCGGCGCCATTGCTGTCGGCCTCCTGGCTGCAAATAGCTAGATCCTTGCGCATCCAATCGACGGCGAAGCCGAATTCGAACTCACCATCGACCATGGTGTGGCCGCGGTTTTCCATCTGCCAGGACTGGGCCGCGCCCTTGGAAATGACGTCGATCACCTTGTGGGCGTCGAGGCCGGCGCGGGTGGCGAAATTCAACCCCTCGGCCAGGCCCTGGACCAGCCCGGCGATGCAGATCTGATTGACCATCTTGGTCAACTGCCCGGACCCGGCGGGCCCCATCAGCGTCACCGCGCGGCCATAGCTTTCCATGGCGCCGCGCGCCCGGTCGAAGGTGGTCTCATCACCACCGACCATGATGGTGAGCGCGCCGCCTTCGGCCCCGGCCTGGCCGCCGGACACCGGTGCATCGAGGAAGCCGAGCCCCCTGGCGCCGGCTTCCGCCGCCAACTCGCGGGCGAGGTAAGCCGATGCGGTGGTGTGATCGATGAACACGGCGCCCGGCGCCATGGCGTCGAAGGCGCCGCCCTCGCCCAATGTGACCGCGCGCACGTCGTCGTCATTGCCGACACATCCGAACACCAGCCCGGCGCCCACCGCCACCGCCGCCGGAGATGGCGCGGTATCCCCACCGTGTTTTGACGCCCATTCCTCGGCCTTGGCCCCGGTGCGGTTGTAGACCGTGACCGCATAGCCCTGGGATTGGAGATGCCCGGCCATGGGAAACCCCATGACGCCGAGACCGATGAAGGCGACCTTTTCCTTGTCTTTGACGTTGCCTTGAACCATGACCCCCTACTCCGCGGATTGTTGTCTCTACCGCACGTGGCGCATCCTAACCGCCCCCTGGCCGCCGCGCGCGTAAAAAAAGGGGCCGCGCGAACGCGGGCCGCCCTTCGCACAAAAAAGGGGCCGCGCGAACGCGGCCCCTTGGGGTACGAGTGGTGTAGGTTTGTTCTTGGACTAAAAGCCCATGCCACCGCCCATGCCACCGCCCATGGCAGCCGCTGCTGCCGCGGCACCGGCATCCTCTTTTTGCGGGACCTCGGCAACCATGGCTTCCGTGGTGATCAACAGACCGGCCACGGACGTCGCATCCTGCAACGCGGTGCGCACCACCTTGGTGGGATCGATGACGCCGGCCTTGACCAAGTCCTCGAACTTGTTGGTCTGGGCGTTGTATCCCAGGTTGGTGTCCTTGGACTCCAGCAACTTGCCGGTGATCACCGCACCGTCGGCGCCGGCATTGGCGGCGATCTGGCGGGTCGGCTCCAGGATGGCGCGGCGGATGATATTGACACCCACATTCTGGTCGTTGTTCTCCGTCTTCACCTTGTCGAGCACCCGGGTGGCGTAAAGCAACGCCACGCCGCCACCGGCGACGATCCCCTCTTCCACCGCAGCGCGTGTGGCATTCAGCGCGTCATCGACACGGTCCTTGCGCTCCTTGACCTCGACCTCGGAGTTGCCGCCGACCTTTATGACAGCGACGCCACCGGCCAGCTTGGCCAGCCTTTCCTGCAGCTTCTCGCGGTCGTAGTCGGAGGTGGTTTCCTCGATCTGCGCCCGGATCTGGTTGCAACGGCCTTGGATCTCGGACTTCTTGCCGGAGCCATCAACGATGGTGCTGTCGTCCTTGGTGATCGAAATCCTCTTGGCCCGGCCGAGCATCTTGAGGTCGACGTTCTCGAGCTTGATGCCGAGATCCTCGGAGATGACTTGGCCACCGGTGAGAATGGCGATGTCCTCGAGCATGGCCTTGCGGCGATCGCCGAAGCCAGGCGCCTTCACCGCCGCGATCTTCAAACCGCCACGGAGCTTGTTGACCACCAGGGTCGCCAGCGCCTCGCCTTCCACATCCTCGGCGATGATGAGCAACGGTTTGCCCGACTGCACCACTGTTTCCAGAAGCGGCAGCATCGCCTGCAGATTCGAAAGCTTGCTTTCGTGCAGAAGCACGTATGGCTCCTCGAGCTCGCACACCATCTTCTCGGCGTTGGTGACGAAATAGGGCGAGAGATAGCCGCGGTCGAACTGCATGCCTTCCACCACTTCAAGCTCGGTGAGAAGACCCTTGGCTTCCTCGACCGTGATCACCCCTTCCTTGCCGACCTTGTCCATGGCTTCGGAGATCATCTGACCGATCTCTCTCTCGCCATTGGCGGAAATTGTGCCGACCTGGGAAATCTCTTCGTTGCTCTTGACCTTCTTGGAACGCTTCTCGAGATCAGCGATGACGGCATTGCTGGCCGCGTCGATGCCACGCTTGATGTCCATCGGGTTCATCCCGGCGGCCACCGCCTTGGCGCCTTCGTGCACGATCGCCCGGGCGAGAACGGTTGCCGTGGTGGTGCCGTCGCCGGCCTCGTCGCTGGTGCGCGACGCGACCTCACGGAGCATCTGGGCGCCCATGTTCTCGAACTTGTCGACCAATTCGATTTCCTTGGCGACGGTCACGCCGTCCTTGGTGATGCGCGGTGCACCGAAGGACTTTTCGAGGATCACATTGCGGCCCTTGGGGCCCAAGGTGACCTTGACCGCGTCGGCCAAGGTGTCGATGCCCACCAGCATTTTGGTGCGGGCATCGGTTGAGAATTTAACGTCTTTAGCAGTCATTGGATAATTCCCCTTACAGAATGATGCCCATGATGTCGGATTCCTTCATGATCAGCAGGTCATCGCCATAGAGCTTGACCTCCGTGCCTGACCATTTTCCGTAGAGAATCCGATCACCTTTTTTCACGTCGAGCTTGTGCAGCGTGCCGTCATCACCGCGGAGACCGGGTCCGGCGGCAATGATCTTGCCTTCCACGGGCTTTTCCTTGGCGGTGTCGGGAATGATGATGCCACCGGCGGTCTTTTCCTCGGCATCCAGAGGCTTGACCAAGACCCGGTCATGCAAAGGCCTGATGTTCATAAAACGTCCTCCATGACAAGTTTGTGATGTGGCCACAATGTTGCGCCAGCCAAGGGCTGTTAGCACTCATGGCTGGCGAGTGCTAGGTATATAGGTTAGCTCTCAATCACTGTCAAGCGGATGTGGATAACTATTTAAGTCATTGTGTTAACAATCAAAGTTAAGACGCGCCGGTCCTGGCATGGCGGGCGAATCGGGCGATATCCGGGGCATCGAGACCGACCTCGAGATAAACCCGGCCATCCTCTTCTCGCCGGGCCAAGACCTCGCCATGGTCATAGAGCCAGGCGATGGCGGCGCCGTCCGTGGCTTTGAGGGCATATTGCATGACCCTACGGGTGCGCTGGAAGCTTTGGTCGAGCATTCGCAGCAATTCATCACACCCCTCCCCCGTCACCGCCGAGACCGGCACCGCATTGGGGTTGCGGGCCGCCCGGTTGCGGATTTCGACGCGGGTCACGTCATCCAGCAGATCGATCTTGTTCAGGGCCTCCATGAGCCCCGTGTCCACGGCCTCGCCCAAGCCCAATTCCGCCAGCACCAGATGCACGTCATGCTTTTCGGCTTCGGTATCCGGGTGCGAGATGTCACGCACATGAAGGATCAGATCCGCGGTTTCGACCTCTTCCAGGGTGGCGCGGAAAGCGGCCACCAGGTGGGTCGGAAGGTCGGACACGAAACCAACCGTATCCGAAACGATAGCCTTGCGCCCCGATGGCAGATCGATCGCCCGCATCAGCGGGTCCAGGGTGGCGAACAACAGATCCTCGGCAAAAGCCTTTGATTTGGTCAGCTGGTTGAACAGGGTGGACTTGCCGGCATTGGTGTAGCCGACCAGGGCGATCACCGGATAGGGCACGCGCTGGCGCGCGCTACGGTGCAGGCCGCGGGTGCGCTTGACGCCCTTGAGGTCCCTGCGAATCCTGGTAATGCGCTGGTCGATCTGGCGGCGGTCGGCCTCGATTTGGGTTTCGCCGGGCCCGCCGAGGAAACCGAAGCCACCGCGTTGGCGCTCGAGATGGGTCCAACTGCGCACCAGCCGGCTGCGCTGATAGGACAATGACGCGAGTTCGACCTGAAGCCGCCCTTCCCGGGTTCGCGCCCGGGCGCCGAAGATTTCCAGGATCAGGCCGGTGCGGTCGATGACCTTACAGCGCCATTCGAGCTCGAGATTGCGCTGCTGCACCGGGGTCAGGGCGGCATCGACGATGACGACATCGATCCGGTCGACCTTGATTACGGAAGCGATGCGATCGATGAGCCCGGCGCCGAACAGGGTCGCCGGCTGGCGCCGTTGGATTCTGGCAGAAGCGGAAAAAACCACGTCGAGGGAAATGGCCTGCGCCATCCCGCAAGCTTCGGCCAAGCGGGATACGGGACTGCGGTCACCGTCGCCGTTTTGGCGGATGCGGGGATGAAGCACCGCTGCCCGGCCACTGACGCCGCCGATCAACTCATCGACCGGCCGGCGTACGTCATTGACGGTGGCCTGCGCCGGCTTGATGTCGTGTTTACGCTTCCGGGACAATCCTCTTCGACTAACCTTCCGTGAGTCCTGCGCCCTCGCGTTCGCTTTCTCCGCCTTCTTCCTTGTCGCCCTCGAACAACTGGATCGGGCCCGCGGGCATCACCGTGGAAATGGCGTGCTTGTAGACCAACTGGGAATGGCCATCGCGGCGCAACAGCACAGAGAAATTATCGAACCAAGAGATGATCCCTTGGAGCTTGACCCCATTGACCAGGAAAACCGTCACTGGTGTCTTGTTCTTGCGGATATGGTTGAGAAACACGTCCTGTAAATTTTGGGTTCTTTCTGTGGACATGGCTTGATCCCATTTTTATTGATTTCTGGGGATAGGAGGCAGTTGCCATCGGCACTGCTGGACGATGTGTCCCTTAAAGCACGTATCATTTCAACGAGTCTTCTATATTAAGATGTGGGACGGTAAAGGTCTTGAACGAGTTGTGCAAGCTCCATACAACCGCCGAGCGATAAATTTTCTTCCAAGCCACTTTCCGCCGCCCCGGCCGAATTGATTCGGGACTCGTTGTCACGGTGGAGGATAACCGCGGTCAGGCCAGCATTTTGGGCGCATGCGATATCGATATCGGCGTCCCCCACGAACCACACCTCCGGGCCCCGGGCAATGAAGCTGCCGTCAAGCGCCAATTCCACGGGGGCCACCGCCGGCTTGTCCTGCTCCGCGTCCATCGCGCCGATCAGCCTGGCAAAATAACCGGTCCAGCCCAGGTGGTCGGCTTCCCGGCGCAGATAGTCGCCCATCTTGTTGCTGACGACGCCGAGGTAGAGCCCCTCTCCGGCCAGCGCCGCAAGCATTTCACCGGCGCCATCGATCGGCTTCAGGGTCTCCAGATGCGAAGCGGCGAAACTCCGGTAGAAGATATCTCTGGCCTCGTGCCAACGCTCTCCGAACATTTCGGGGAAGCTATCGCGCAGGGACTTCCGAACCCGTTGCCGGGTCTCGGCGACGGTCCAGGTCCCCTGGCCCATGGCCGAGAGCGCGCTGTTCAGCGCCGCGTGGATCGCGCCCCAATTGTCGACCAGAGTGTTGTCCCAGTCGAACAGGATGGCCCGGGGTCGCGGCGGGGCGTCGGTTACAATCATTCCTCTGGGCTTTCCTCCGGGCCTTCTCCCGCGGCAAAAGGCCGGTTTCCCGCCATGTAGGCCAGATAAGCCTGACGGAGCTTGCGGCTGAACCGGCCGGGCCGGCCGTCGCCGACCGCCTCATCATCGATGCGGACCACCGGCAGAACGAATGTCGTGGTGCTGGTGACGAAGGCCTCTCGAGCTTTGAGCGCTTGGTCACGGGTGAAGGCGCGCTCCACCGGTTCGAGACCGTGGGTCTGCGCCAGATCGAGGATCGCGCGGCGGGTAACACCTTCGAGAATCGCCTGGCCGGCCTGGCGCGTGATCAGCCGTTTGTCGTCATCGATGATCCAGGCATTGGTCGATGTCCCTTCGGTGATAAAGCCGTCTTGGTCCACCTGCCATGCCTCGAACGCGCCGGCGTCCCGCGCCATCTGCTTTCCCAAGACATTGGGTAGCAATGATACGGACTTGATATCACATCTT
>JAZFWG010000298.1:0-2340 GCA_036448135.1 Alphaproteobacteria bacterium | reverse complement strand
GCAGACCCCACATGCTCACGCTCTCGCCTGACGGAACGAAACTCTGGGTGCAGGAACGCGATGCAGCCAAGCTGTCGGTCTATGATGCCGAATCCCTCAAACGCGTGGTGCGCCTTCCAGTTGGCCGAGCACCAATTACGACCGAGTTCACACCTTCGGGGCGAACCACGCTCACCACCCACATCGGCGAGAGCTTTCTCAAAGTCTTCGATGCCGATTCCCTTCGGGAGATCAAAACCATCCAAGTTGGCCAGAGCCCAGTGAATTCGATCTTCGAGCCAGGCGGGCGATACGCTTACGTTACCAACCGGCAAAGCAATTCGGTGTCGATTATCGACACGGAGCTGTGGGAAGAAATCAAAACCATCAAAGTTGGGACGCACCCATTCGGAATCTACCTTTTCAACCCCAGTCAAGGCACCATGGCCGGGAATCGGTAAGCTCGGCCTCGGTTCGCCGTTATCCCTGTACGGTCTGCGAGTAGAATTGATCCCGCTGCAGGCAAACCAAAAGCCCGCCTGATGGCGGGCCGTGGGCATCGAAAACCGTGGATTGGGCTTAGGCTGTGGCTTCGGCCGCCACCTTCTTGGCGATCCGGCGCTTGAGCCGGCGCACCTCGGTCGACATTTTCGCCACCGGGGTCTTCATCAGATAGGCATCGAGCCCACCGGAATGCTCGATGGTTCGGATCGCCGCCGCCGACAGCTTCAAGCGCACCGGGTGGCCCAGGGCGTCGCTCAACAGCGACGTGATCTGGATATTGGGCTTGAATTTGCGGCGCGACTTGTTGTGGGCATGGCTGACATTGTTGCCGCTCATGACCCCTTTGCCGGTAACCGAACAGCGTCTTGCCATTGTCCTCACTCGTTCTTGGAAACCCTGGATCCCTGGGCCCCTAACACGGGCCACGGCCACGGCGTGCCCCCCCTGGAACAACCCAGGGCATGGCTATGTAAGCCACCATGGCGGTGCCGTCAAGGCGAAAGGGACGGCCGGTCCGGGCCCGCCGCCAGCCTGCGCAGCGCCAGCACCAACATCACCGCCATGACCATGGCGCCGGTGAAATAGGGCCAGTCACGGCCAAGGGCCACGAAGCAGAAACCCGCCCAGGCGGGCCCGAAAATCCGCGCCAAAGACGCCACAGACTGGGCGACGCCGAGATACATGCCGTGCTGGCCGGGCCCCGCCTCGAGGGAAATCAGGCTGTTGATGGTGGGGCTGGCGAGGGAGATGCCGAAAACCACCAAACCAAAGGACCCGAAAACCAGGATTTGGCCATGCACCAGCGGCGCCGCGGCGAAGCCCAGCGCCACCAGCGCCGGGCCGAGGACCAAAATCCGGTCGGCCCCGATGGCGCGCGTCAACGGCCCGATCAGGCCGCCCTGGGTCACCACCGCGACCAGCCCCAAAAAGGAATAGATATAGCCGTTCTGCAGGGCGCCCCATCCGAATTCGCGCTCGGTCCAAAGCGCCAGGGTCGATTCCATCCCTGAGAAGGTGAAGGGCAAGAGAAACAGCATCACCAACAGCATCCCCAAGCCAGGCTTGCCCAGCGCCGCCATCATCGCCGCGATGCGGCCCATGGCCGGAGGCCGGGGAGCCTGGGCCTGGGCCTGGCCCTGGTCCGGCGCCGGCGCGCGGTCCGGTTCGGAGAGAAAGAAAACCGCGATGATGAACGCCACGGCGGTCATGGCGGCGGCGGCCATGGCGGGGACGAAGATATCGGGATTGCCGGGATCGGGACCGGCGAGGACACCGCCCAGCGCCGGGCCCAAAAAAAACCCCAGGCCGAAGGCGGCCCCGATACGTCCAATGCCCCGTACCCGGTGTTCGGGCGGGGTCACATCGGCGACATAGGCCTGGGCGACGGCGATGTTGCCAGCCATGGCGCCGGCCACGGCGCGGACCACGAACAACATCATGAGACTGTCGGCGAAACCCAGCCACATGTAACAGGCCGAAAGGCCTGAGAGGGTGACGAGGAGGACCGGCTTCCTGCCGATGCGGTCGCTGAGCCGGCCCCACAGCGGCGCGAACACGAACTGCGCCAGGGCATAGGTGGCGATCAGCAGGGTGACTTGGTCGGGCGTGGCCTGGAAATGCTCGGCATAAAACGGCAGGAAAGGAATGATGATGCCGAAACCGATAAGATCGACAAAAACCGTGAAGAACAGGGGTACCAGCGCCACAACCCTTTATGAGTATAGACCCTAGTTCATCCGCCCCACCGCGCGGGACAGGAGCACGTAAAGTTTACCTACGCTGGCGGTGACAAAGGTAGAGCTCAGGAGATTTTCCGGATCGGACTCGTGGGCCTGGGACAACGGCCGTTCGAACTGT